>CAYUBG010000001.1:0-24304 GCA_964442995.1 uncultured Candidatus Saccharibacteria bacterium
GTCTTTTTTGTGTCACGGATACCAACGATTTCAACTTCGTCGTTAATGTTAACAACACCAGTTTCAATACGTCCAGTAGCAACCGTACCACGACCCTTGATTGAGAACACGTCTTCAATAGGCATAAGGAATGGCTTGTCGAGGTCACGAGTAGGTTCTTCAACCCATTCGTCCATAGCTTTAACAAGTTCCATAACAGCATCTTCGTTAGCAGCGTCGCCTTCAAGAGCCTTGGTTGCAGAACCTTTAACAATAGGACAGTTACGATCAAAACCGTTCTTTTCAAGAAGGTCACGTACGTCTTCTTCAATTAGTTCAACAAGCTCTGCGTCTGCAAGATCCATCTTGTTTAGGTAAACAAGAATCTTAGGTACACCAACCTGCTTAGCAAGTAGAACGTGCTCACGAGTTTGTGGCATTGGACCGTCAGCAGCAGATACAACAAGAATTGCACCGTCAACCTGAGCGGCACCGGTAATCATGTTCTTTACGTAGTCTGCGTGACCTGGCATATCAACGTGAGCGTAATGACGCTTTTCGCTTTCATACTCTTGGTGAGAAGTAGCAATGGTGATACCACGTTGCTTTTCTTCAGGTGCGTTGTCAATTTCGTCGTAGTTTTTAGGCTTGTTAACATCACTTGGAAGCTTCTTAGCCAAAACGTGCGTAATTGCAGCAGTTAGAGTTGTTTTACCGTGGTCAACGTGGCCCATAGTACCAACGTTCACATGCGGCTTAGTTCGGTCAAAATCTGCCATCGAGATTTTCTCCTATTATTCTGAGCCTGTCGAAGGGTTTAACCCCGAGGCTCGTTATTTAATATTCAATTTGTCACGCGGTCCTTATTGCGAGTTTCCACTCAAGCAAAACCCTCACGCGAGATACCGTAGTAGTATATCGCATCTTTCATCTTGTCGCAAGCATTTATATTCTGCGTTTTTTGTTAAACGTGTCGGCTATATCCCTGTGGTCTACTAGTCCATTGTCACGATACGTAACGCAAGAAGCATCTATGTTGCACACTTGTACCAGTTTCTTAAGTATTCTACCAGTTTCTTGTAACGAACGGCCTGGGCATGCAATTTTACCAACATAAGTCAGATCTGAATCAGGGTCTATCTCAACTACTGAATTGACCATCGCGATTATACCAAATTCATGTGGATCAGAAATACATTTGTGTGCCGTAGGGCAATTGTCAATACAGTCAGCAGGCAACTCAATACTAATCAGTAGTGGCTTCTTTTCTGGTTGTGCCATGATCTTACATTCTGCCGGTTGCACGATCAAACTGATCAATAATATGCAGTGCTTTATTGTGAGCACGCTTCGGAGTCTGAGCAACACGTTTTACAAAACTACCTGTAGCTCGTGCAACTTTTACGATTTGCACATAACGCTCAGACTCCATAGACGAAGGATCACCGTCTTCCATTTGATTATCAATAAATACACCGTCTTCATATATAGCCATCTTTTTACTCCGTAGATTATTCTGAATATATTTATACACTATTCCTGTAAGCCACGCTATACACGGTATGCATACACTGTATATTGTGTGCCGGTAAGCCGATTAATTACTCGAACTATTAGATCCTGAATCGAGTTCGGGATTACAAAAAAGAGGCGTTTTGTTGCCTCTTTTTCATCTGAGACCTTAGCACTAAGAACTATTTACTTCGCTCTGTTAGCTATAACTGCTTCGGCTACGTTTGGTGGTACTTCGGCGTAGTGTGCAAGTTCCATTGTGCTTGAAGCGCGACCTTGGGTCATTGAACGGATGTCAGTTGTGTAGCCGAACATCTCTGCAAGTGGTACAAAGGCAAGAATAACTTTTGCCTGGCTACGATCTTCCATAGATTCTACACGGCCACGGCGAGAGTTGAGATCGCCAATTACGTCGCCCATGAAGTCTTCAGGGGTAACAACTTCTACCTTCATGACAGGTTCTAGAAGAGTTGGCGAGCCGTTCTTTACACCTTCTTGAAGTGCCATTGAACCGGCAATTTTAAAGGCCATTTCATTTGAGTCCACGTCATGGTAACTTCCATCGTAGAGTTCAGCAGACATGTCTACTACAGGGTATCCAGCAATAACACCGTTGCCCATAGCTTCGACGATACCGTTTTCTACAGGTTTAATATATTCACTTGGAACTACACCACCCTTAATAGAGTTGATGAATTCGAAGCCCTTGCCCGGTTCTTGTGGCTTAAGTCGAAGCCAAACATCACCATATTGTCCACGTCCACCAGATTGTTTGATGAACTTACCCTGAATCTCAACTTCTTTACGAATAGTTTCGCGGTAAGCCACCTGTGGCTGGCCAATATTGGCTTCAACTGAGAATTCGCGCTTCATGCGATCAACAAGAATTTCAAGATGAAGTTCACCCATTCCAGAAATAATTGTCTGGCCAGTTTCTTCGTCGGTATGAACGCGGAAGGTTGGATCTTCTTCAGCTAGTCGTTGCAGAGCAAGACCCATTTTTTCCTGGTCGGCCTTAGTCTTAGGTTCGATTGCAATTGAAACAGGTGGCTCTGGGAAATCAATGCTTTCTAGAATTATTGGTTTATCTAGATCACACAGAGTATTACCAGTAGTAACCTTCTTCAGACCAACAATAGCTGCAATATCACCAGCTTCTACCTCTGTTACATCTTCACGCTTGTCGGCGTGCATACGCACTAAACGTCCAACTCGTTCTTTTTCGCCAGTCGTACTGTTTAGAATGTATGAACCAGCTGAGATTTTACCTGAATAAACACGGAAGAAACACAGTTTACCCATAAACGGATCTGTTGCAATCTTAAATGCCAGTGCTGCAAAAGGTTCATCATTTGAAGGTTTTCGTTCAATTTCATCACCAGTTTTAGGGTGAGTACCCCATACAGAGCCACGATCAATTGGACTAGGTAAGAACTCGGTCATAAGGTCGAGGACTTTTTCTACAATAACACCACGGCCATCACCACCAGTTACTAAGAATAGCTCGCCTGAAAGAACACCCTTGCGCAGTGCGGCGCGGAACTCTTCGTTAGAAATAGCTTCTTCGCCTTCTTCCAAGAACTTCATCATGAGATCGTCGTCGTGTTCAACGGCGGCTTCAATAAGAAGTGAACGGGCATTCTTGGCTTTTTCTTTCATGTCTTCAGGAATTTCGCCTTCAGCAAGTGCCTTGTCGTGATACTCAGTGTACGTGTAGGCCTTCATCTCTAGAAGATCAACAACACCATTGATTGACTGTTCATAGCCGATTGGAATGTGTACCGCGTAAGCTTTCTTAGTTAGTCGAGCATGAATAGTTTCGAGAGATTTCCAGAAATCACCACCGGTTTGGTTGATCTTGTTGATGAAACATACACGAGGTACACCGTATTTATCAGCTTGACGCCATACGGTTTCGCTTTGTGATTCCACACCCATTTTACCGTCGAATACAGTTACAGCACCGTCGAGTACTCGAAGTGAACGCTCAACTTCAACCGTAAAGTCAATATGGCCCGGTGTATCTATAATGTTTACTTGGTGACCCTTCCAGAAACATGTGACAGCTGCAGAGGTAATTGTGATACCACGCTCTTTTTCTTGTTCCATCCAGTCAGTAGTTGCGCCGTCGCCTTCACCACGAACAACACCAATTTTATGGTTAATACCCGTTCGGTACAAAATACCTTCAGTTGTAGTAGTTTTACCGGCATCAATGTGCGCGATAATACCAACGTTACGTAACTTGACTAGATCTAATTGTTTCGTCGCCATTAATTCCCTCTTTCTAAATCTTCTATGGTTTCAACTATACTGCTAAATGGAGTTCTAAACTTCTGCATAGATGCAATTTTTACTGCCGCTGATTCAACTCGGTTTTGCCTAAACCTCACAATTGCAGCGTCAATCGGTTCAAAAATAGGTTGTCTTGCCACCCTACCTAGTGTTGCACCAAGTTTATCTTCGGCACTACGTAGTCTTCTTTCTAGAAACGGCCCAACCCATTCACTGTCAGAAGCTTTCATAATACTAGAACCTTGCGAAGTGAGCGAAGGCACGGTTGGCTTCTGCCATCTTGTGTGTGTCTTCCTTCTTCTTTACGGCTGCACCAGCTTGATTATGAGCATCTACAATTTCGTTCATTAAACGCTGCCAGTAAGGCATACCCTTGCGAGCGCGCGCTGCGCCAACAAACCACATCATACCAAGGTGGGTTTTGCGGTGACCTTCAACAGGGAACGGCACTTGGTAGTTTGCGCCACCAACACGTCGAGATTTTACTTCTACACCTGGGAATACGTTACCCATAGCCTCTTCGAGTGCCATAAGTGGATCTTCAACCTTAAGCTTCTTGGCAGCTTCTTCCATAGCCATGTAAACAGCGGCTTCGGCTGAAGCTTTTTTTCCGTCTCTCATGCTACGGTTGATAAGTCGCTGTACAAGTACAGAGTTGTATTTGCGATCTGGCTGAATATTTCTAATAAGAGATTTGGTCTTTTTTCGCGGCATTATTTACTCTCTTTCTTGGCACCGTACTTAGAACGGCCCTGTTTTCGATCTGAAACACCCTGAAGATCAAGATGTCCACGAACAATATGGTACCTAACACCTGGAAGATCCGGAACACGTCCACCGCGTATTAGTACTACTGCATGCTCCTGCAGGGTATGACCTTCACCACCACTGTAAGCCCATACTTCGTGACCGTTGGTTAGGCGAACACGAGCAACCTTACGAAGTGCTGAGTTCGGTTTACGTGGGGTCTTTGTGGTTACTTTAATACAGACACCTCGTTTGAATGGAGATGGCTTTTCGTAGCTCTTCGTCTTTAAAGAGTTGGTAACCTTACGAAGCGCAGCAGTCTTAACTTTGTTAGACTTGCTCAAACGTGGTTTTCGAACTAGTTGATTAATTGTTGGCATGTATAAAAATTTTCCTAAATTTTTACTAGTGTTCTGCGATTGGTGGTTGATGATTAGAACTCAGCACGGACTAATCACTCACACCATTCGCGTATCACTCGTTAATATGTGAAACTCTTGAACTAGATTGTAACAGATTTACAGTTGATCCGCAACATCGTAGTCAGCAATAACACCTGTTCCAACAGGAATCTTGCGACCGATAATTACGTTTTCTTTCAATCCATACAGGTTATCTACACGACCACTTGTTGCTGCATTAATCAGAACACGTGTTGTGTCTTGGAATGAAGCAGCTGAAAGGAAGCTATCTGACCAAGTTGAAACTTTAGCGATACCAAGAAGTAACTGCGTGAATTCGGCAGGAGTTTTACCATCCGCAACCAATTTTGCGTTTTCTTCAACAACAGATGCTTTACTGACTATGTCGCCAGTAACAAACAAGCTGTCACCACTATCTTCAATCTGAACACGGCTAAACATCTGGCGAACAATAATCTCAAGATGTTGGTCGGCAAGATCTACACCTTGCTGTGCGAACATTCCTAAGATCTCGTTAATAATGTAGCGCTGTGTAGCTTCAATGCCCTGTAGGCGCATCAAGTCGTGTAGGTTAAGTGAACCGTTAGTAAGACGATCACCTGCAGTAACACTGTCACCATCGGCTACCGTAAGAACCTTGAAGCCTGGCACTTCGTACTTAACTGGAGCCATGCCGTGAGCAGTTAATACTGCCTTGCCATCATGGAAGTCAACCGTTGCATCAAATGGTGCGGTCAATGGGCGACTAGCGTCTTTATCGGCGGCAATAACGTCACCAGCAAGAACTTGTTGACCATTCTTCATTTGTGGTTTGCGTTTTTCTAGGGCAATTTCTTCAACTTTTGCATCGGTTGGAGTTACCTGAACAATGTAGTTGTTTCCTTCTTCCCAAACAGCAACTGAACCTGTAATTTCACTTAGGAACGCCTGGCTCTTTGGTGCACGGGCTTCAAGAAGCTCTTCTACACGTGGGAGACCCTGCGTCACGTCGTCAGAAAGTGCGGCACCAGCTGTATGCTTTGTACGCATAGTAAGCTGTGTACCTGGCTCACCAACAGATTGGGCAGCAATAACACCAACTGGCTGGAATGGTTTAACAACCTTACCTGTTGCCATGTCGATACCATAACTCTTCGGGCTAATGCCACGTAGGTTAGTAGCCGAAAGCACGCTTCGAATTCGTACTTCGTTTAGATCACTTGTGTCAATTGCTTCAGCAATAGCTTCAGTGATCAGTTCGTTTGCTTTAACTATTGTCTTACCACCAACTTTGACATCTTCAGCAGCAAAACGACCGCTTAAACGTACGCCGTAGTTCATACCAAGTTCTTCGGTTTCAGCACGATTCATGGCAAGACCAGTGTCAGCACCGTCTTCTTCAATAGTAAAGACATCTTGAGCGACATCTACCATACGTCGAGTTAGATAGCCTGAGTCTGCGGTACGAAGTGCTGTATCAATCAAACCTTTTCGTGAACCACGGGTATCTACGAAGTATTCAATTGGTGTAAGACCCTTCTTATAGTTGTTTCTAATTGGTAGCTCAACTTCACGACCAACCGCATCCACAACCATACCCTTCATACCAGACACTTGCTTGATCTGAGAAATACTACCACGAGCACCAGAGATCATGGCAATACTAATACCAGTGTCGACCCCTTGGTAGGCAACAACAAGCTTTGCCTGTGCAGCTTCATCTACATCACGCCATGTGTTAACAGTGAGGCGATACCGTTCTTCTTCAGTAATCAGACCTTGTTCAAACTGATCAGCAATTTTAGATGCTTTTTCTTCACCAGTTTCAATTAATGTATCTAGGCCGTCTAGGTCAATATAGTCATCCATACCGGTAGAGATACCAGCAAAAGTTGCATAGCTGAAACCATCAGCAATTTCAGCAGTGACGTCTGAACCATACTGGGCAAATACGCGACCCATAACGGCAGTCAACTTCTTCTTAGTCATAGTATCGTTTTGGAATTCAAAGTCTTCTGGGAAGATGCTATTGAATAACAAACGACCAGCTGTTGTTTCAAGACGCTGTCCACGGAATGTGGTTCTAATTCTGGTCTGAAGTTTAATCTTTTCAGCATCTAGCGCAATGATTGCTTCGTCGATGGTAGAGATTGGCACAACCTTGTCAGTTGTAACACCGGGCTTTTCATATGTTAAGTAGTAACAACCAAGTACAATATCTTGTTCAATATGTAGAATTGGTGATCCATCAGCAGGTTTCAGCAAGTTCTTGCTTGCAGTCATAAGCTCACGAGCTTCTTTTTGTGCAGCTGAAGAAAGCGGCAAGTGAACCGCCATTTGGTCACCATCAAAGTCGGCATTAAAGCCTTTACATACAAGTGGGTGAAGCTGAATGGCCTTACCTTCAATCAGTTTCGGCTGGAAAGCTAAAATTGAAAGACGGTGAAGTGTTGGCGCTCGGTTAAGAAGAACGTATTTGTCCTTAATAACTTCATCTAGTGCATCCCAAATGATATTTTCATTAGCCTCAATCAATCGAGTTGCGCTCTTAATGTTATGAGCGTATTCATGTTGCATTAACCAGCCAATCACAAATGGCTTAAACAGCTCTAGTGCCATTAGTTTTGGCAAACCACATTGATCAATGGTGAGTTCAGGACCAGATACGATTACTGAACGACCAGAATCAACACGCTTACCAAGAAGGTTCTGACGGAAGCGACCCTGCTTACCCTTAAGCATATCTGAAAGTGATTTCAGGCGACGTCGGCCACCAGTTGCACTTACTGCACGTCCTGAACGAGCGGCAGAGTTGTCGATTAAAGCATCGACTGCTTCTTGTAGCATGCGCTGTTCGTTACGACGAATTACCTCAGGAGCGTTAAGATCCATCAGCTTCTTCAAGCGGTTGTTTCGGTTGATAACACGGCGGTAAAGATCGTTCATGTCAGATGTTGCAAAACGTCCACCAGTAAGCTGTACCATAGGGCGTAGATCTGGAGGAATAACTGGAAGAACACTCACGCAGAGGCTACCTGGTTCAATACCAGCGTTCAACATGCTCTCAAGCATTTTGAGTCGCTTCATAAGCTTCTTTTTGCGTTGGCCCTTAGTGCCTTCAACTTCTTCAGCTAAATCTTGAATCAGTTTTGCAAGATCAATTTCATCAAGTAGTTTCTGAATAGCTACGCCACCCATAGCAGCTTCAGCAATATCTTGATACTCGTCTGGTAGGTTACGGTAGTCAGTTTCTGAAATCAAACCACACTTAACTAAGCTTTCAAGCTGCTGCTTCTTGTGAAGGAAGTCTTCTGTTACTTCGTCAATTTCTTTACTCTGGGCTTCAGCCAAGGCTTTAACATCAGCGTTTTCTTCGGTAGCCCGGTCTTCAAAGCGCTTTTTAATTGCAGCTTTTGCAGCATCAAGCTCAGCTTCAGCATCTTTAAGGAACTGCTCTTTTTTCTCAACGTCAACAGATGTAATAACGTATGAAGCGAAGTAAACAATGCGCTCAAGATTCTTAACTGTGATGTTAAGAAGCAAACCAATAGGGCTTGGAGTACCACGCAGGAACCAAATATGTGCAACTGGGGCAGCAAGGTTGATGTGACCCATTCGTTCACGCCGTACAATAGAATTGGTAACAAGTTCACCATTCTTATCAACAGCAGCTTCACGAGAGCGTACGCCCTTGTACTTAGCGTCGTGTGGGTTGATGTTCTTTACAGGACCAAAAATACGTTCACAAAACAGACCATCACGTTCAGGTTTCTGAGTTCGGTAGTTAATGGTTTCTGGTTTAGTAACTTCACCGTAGCTCCAGTCAATGATGTCGCTTGGGCTAGCAACAACCAGTCGAACGGCGTCGAAGTCAGTAATATTTGTGCTAAATGGGGTAGGTTTCATTTACGCCTCCTCCTTTACTTCGGGTTCAGCCGAATCGTTTTCGTTATCATCATTTGTATCATCAAGTGCTATGGCGTCATCTGTAGAAACATCGGAAATTCCGGTGTCGTCCAAGATTTCGAATTCACTAGCAACCATTTCTTCAGTTACATCCATAGGAACACTCTGTTCAGGGTGAACTTCTGGCATATGCTCAGCTTCGTCAGCTACCACTGCTTCTAGTACTTCTTCTGCATCGAATTCTTTACCTTCGTTAATTAGATCAACGCGAAGACTAAGACCTTGAAGTTCTTTTACAAGCACGTTAAAGCTTTCTGGAATCTTCGGACCAACAATTGGTTCTTGCTTAATGATTGATTCGTAGGCCTTAGAACGACCGTAAACGTCATCAGACTTAAGTGTCAGCATTTCTTGCAGGGTATTTGCAGCACCATATGCTTCTAGTGCCCATACTTCCATCTCTCCAAATCGCTGACCACCATTTTGCGCCTTACCACCAAGTGGCTGTTGAGTCACCATAGTGTACGGGCCAATACTTCGGGCGTGGATCTTATCTGCAACCATGTGGTGCAATTTAATAATGTGCATGATGCCGACCGTTACTCGTTCTTTAAAGTATTCTCCGGTTCGTCCATCAATAAGTTCCTGCTTACCATCATCTGGCAAACCGGCTTTCTTGAGTTCAGCCTTAATAGTACTGACTGGAACACCGTTAAACGCAGGTGTTGCCGTAGTGTAACCAAGTACGGTTGCAGCTATACCAAGATGTGTTTCGAACAACTGGCCAATGTTCATACGAGAAGGCACACCAAGTGGGTTAAGTACAATATCGACAGGAGTTCCATCTTCAGTGAATGGCATATCTTCTTCTGGCATGATTCGAGCAACTACACCCTTGTTACCGTGACGTCCAGCAAGCTTATCGCCAACTGCGATCTTACGCATCTGAGCGACAAAGACCTGTACCTGCATAAGCACACCGGCTTTAAGATCATGACCGTTTTCACGACTAAAGATCTTAACACCAACAACTTTTCCGTGCTTACCGTTGTTCATTCGTTGTGAAGTATCACGAACATCTTTAGCTTTTTCACCAAAGATCGCACGCAGCAGTCGTTCTTCAGAACTTAGCTCTTGTTCGCCCTTTGGTGTAATTTTACCAACCAAAATGTCGCCAGCTTTTACTTCGGCGCCAATGCGTACAATACCGTTTTCGTCTAGGTGACGAAGGCTTTCTTCTGAAACATTCGGAATATCGCGTGTAACAATTTCAGGGCCAAGCTTAGTTTCACGAACTTCTACCATGTAATCACTAATATGAATACTAGTTAGTTCGTCGTCTTCTACGATGCGCCGTGAAATAACAATTGAATCTTCGAAGTTATAACCACCCCACGGCATGAAGGCAACAGTTAAGTCTTTACCGAGTGCAAGTTCACCGCCATCAGTGCTCATGCCGTCAACTAGAACGTCGCCAGCTTTTACAGAATCACCGGTGTTAACAACAACTTTTTGGTTCATTGAAGAACCTTCATTTGTACGGACAAAATGCTGTAATTTGTAGGTTGTTGAGTTCTTAGCGTACTTAACAACCACTTCGCTTGCATCAGATTTTGTAACTGTACCGTCTGCTTCGGCATAAACTACCAGGCCGCTGTTCTTTGCAACAACTTCTTCCATACCAGTTCCAACCACAGGAGCCTTAGTCTTAATAAGTGGAACAGCTTGTTTCTGTTGGTTAGAGGCAATAAGAGCACGTCCTACAGCATCTTTTTCAGCGAAAGGAATCAGTGATGCTGTTGAACCAAGAATCTGGTTACGAGTTGCATCCATGTGGGTTACAAGTTCGGCGTCAACTTCTTCTGGCTGCAATTTAACACGTGCTGAAACACGTTCATCGGCGAATGAACCGTCTTTATTAAGTTCCATACCTGCTGATGCAATCACGGCCTTCTTTTCTTCGTCAGCATCTAGATAAACTACTTCTTTGGTTACTTTGCCGTTCTTAACAACTCGGTATGGTGATTCAATGAAGCCATATTCATTTACGCGGGCATATGAACCAAGGTTAAGCACCAAGCCAATGTTGGCACCTTCAGGCGTTTCTACAGTACATAAACGTCCATAGTGTGTTGGATGTGCATCACGCACTTCAAAGCCAGCGCGTTCTCTAGAAAGACCACCAGGACCCATAGAACTCAGGCGTCGCTTGTGGGCTAGTTCTGAAAGTGGGTTGGTCTGATCCATAAACTGTGAAAGTTGTGAACTTGCAAAGAATTCGCGAACAGCCGCGACAATTGGTCGGGCATTAATAAGCTGTGCAGGAGTAACAGTTTCAATCTCTGACATGCTCATGCGATCTTTGGCATTTCGTTCCATTCGAAGCAAACCAATGCGGAATTGACGTTGTACTAGCTCACCAACCATTTTTACACGGCGGTTTGCAAGGCTATCAATATCATCTGGAGCATCTTGCGTGTTATTTAGACGAATGATTTCCTTTACAATTGCTACAAGATCATCTAGTCGCATAACACGGTTTTCAGCTGTGTTGGCAACGTCAATTTCAAGACGTTTATTCATTTTATAGCGTCCAACACGTGAAAGATCAAAACGTTTGAAGTTGAAGAATACGTTTTCAATAAGACTTCGGGCGTTATCTACAGTTGCAAGATCACCCGGACGAATACGTCGGTAAACTTCGATCAAAGCGTCGCTGTTACCTTTGCTTGGATCTTTAGCAATAGTTGCATCTAGGTAGTTAACTTCACCAGTATCAACATCTTTAAAGATATCTTTTAGCTGATTAGTCTGTGCGTAACCAAGGGCTCTTAGTAGTGTAGTAACGGCGATTTTACGTCGGCGATCAATTTTTACGTAAATTGCACCGTTAGCAGCTGTTTCGAATTCCAACCATGCGCCACGGCCGGGGATAAGCTTGGCGCCGTATAGGTTTCTTCCACCGCTTTTTTCGGCAGTAAAGAAGATACCAGGACTTCGAATAAGTTGACTTACAACAACACGTTCAGCACCATTAATTACAAAAGTACCACGTGATGTCATCCACGGGTAGTCACCAAGGTAGATTTCTTGTTCTTTAACTTCGCCAGTTACTTTATTAGTAAGTTCAACGTTCGCATATAATGGAGCGTCGAAACTAACATTGTTTTCGCGAGCTTCAAGTTCGCTGATTTTTGGATCAGCAAAACGATAATCTTTGAAACGAAGTTCAAGTTTAGTGCCAGTATAGTCTTCTATTGGGTTAACCTCTGCGAAAATTTCGCCGAGGCCTTCCTGTACGAAGTTCGTAAACGACGTAGTTTGATGTTCAATTAAGTTTGGTAGCGCTAGCGCGTCATCGACCTGTGTAAAGTAGACTCGCTTGTTGCGCTTTTTCAGATCTGTCTTAGCCATAGGCAGAATAAAGCTCCTTGGATTTAAGTGCTTCGTAAGCAACAGCTTAGAATGCGCATAAATACGTTAATTAAAATTGATCACCGAAGTTCCCTTAAGTCGTCTGTTTTGCTAGCGTGCACCAAAAGCAAAACGTCACTTACACTACCTCTTGTACTCAATTCTGCGCTATCAGATCAAAATTGTCAACAATAAAGCTGTTAGTCCCTAACTTTTTCAATTGGATGACCACTTGTTGAAGCGTGGATCCATAGTGCTCGAGGTTGCTGCGCACCATCACCGAGAGTAGCAATGCGTTGCCTCAGCGAAGAAATTGGCGGAATTAATCGTGAATCCCATCGTAAAGCACGCTTCATTCCGGCATTCGTGGCAGTATCTATTGCTGCAGTATTTTCTGGTCGTATCAGAGTTACCGAAAGGGCAACTTCGCTAGCTCCTAGAGCTACCGAAGGATTTCGTAGAATATGTTTTAGGGTTTGTTCTGGCAATCCTTCCGGGTGACTATTAGCCACCCACCCAGATACAGACGAAACATCAACAAGCGAATGAACACCAAGCACCCCTCCATACTGTGTGCCATGCCACGCCTGTATCACACGTAGAATACGTTGTTGTCTAGGAGTCAAGCGATCTTTTGCTGTAAAGCCGTATGCAACAATGTTATCTGGGTCTGTTGCAATCCAGGCATTAAAACCAGATCCAGAATCCAAAGTTGCCACGGCTGCACGAGCCGTAGACCGCCTTGCAGTTTCATTATGCATGTATAGCCTGGTGGCACTAGGAAATTCGGTATCTAGTCGCATTCGGTTATCTATAACAGCACACTGAAGTTTATATGCGTCATCTGGTTCTATTGGTCGGATAGTAAATTGTTCGGTTTCTAAAGCGCTCATTGCATTGTTATAACTCATCTGATCAGATATTACCAGATGTTCCAGTAGTTTTTATAAGGCTAGCTAGCAAGTTGCATGACATATTTGACGCCTGGATATGTTCTACCCTCTACCTTTACTGAATCTCTACCGCCAGATTCAAAGCCGTATGAAGGAAGTTCAAGCATATTTTCAGGCACGACTAATCTGTTTTGGTTGCCAGATTCAAACGGTACAACAGTCTGGATGGTGTCAACACCCGCTGCACGACATACCGCTATGCCTCCCGCCAAAACCCCACTAGCAACTACCGAGTCTTCAAGTTTGTACGCCCTGGTTCGCTCACTGTCAAACCACGAAGATAAATGACGAGTCCGCTGTTTGGGAGAACGTATTTTTTGTACAATCCTATTAGAGAACTTTTCTGAATCTTGTGGAACACCCGCTACCATCGTGCCGATCGCTTGCAGATTAGCGGTCTCGTCTTCTAGACTTACAAGATACGCTCCGACAGATTTAGATCTTTCCAAAGCTTCAATTCTTTGTCGCGACGATTCTACTGTTTTATAACGTGCCGGCAAAGAAGGGTCAAGAAGCGCCGAACGAAAATCCTCTTCAGTAAATTGTGCATAAAGTTCAGTTACTGCTTCTGGGTGATCACCATCGGAACACAAACGTTCAAAGTGGATATTAAATAAACCTATCGGCAAAGCATTGGTTGCTTGATCTGGAAAATTAAGCTCACGGTTTTTTGTCATATGTATATTATACCATTTTTTGTCAACTATTCGTAATTTCGCAATAACAAATAGTTTAAAGATTTTTAGTCCATAGCTCAGAAACATAGAATTTACCATCAGAAACAACACCCTTGATACCTTTCGATTTGAATTCAAGTATGTCCGGATCGGCAATCAGACGATCGAGCGCAACGAGACGGCCAGCATAATCAGAACCACTCGAACGATCGATCATGCAGACAGCATCAGCACCTTTGTGCCTCGCTAAATCTACTGCTGTAGATACAACATTGTAAGCAAACCCAGAAAACGTAAGTCTTCCGCGGTAAGGTTCAAGCGCATCTGTATCAACCCAGGCGCTGATTAATCTGTTATCCCGTTTTTTATGCAGAACTGAACGTTGCTCTATAACTGGGCTTACTGCAACCATTCCAATAGGTTTAACACAGTTGCGTTCAAGCTTGTCTGATTCTACTATCACAAACGAATCTCTTGCCCGCACTTTTGTACCTGAACTTGGAAAATCTTCGGCTACAACACCAGGATCTGCACCAACCGCTAGTAATTGTTCTGAGGTGTGTTGCGCTAGAAACTCTCCAAGAGCATCACGGTTGCTTCGGTAGTATAGATACTCACCAAGAGGTCTAAGTATTGTAGGTTGCTTACGAACTTCACAGCCTCGTTCGTGTAAATGTGGGGATGTTGTTACATATGTCACTTTGGCTGCTCTATATTCCTTGGTTATTTTGGAGGTTGGGTAATGATTTTGTCAATTAGACCGTACTTTAGTGATTCCTCGGAATTCATCCAGAAATCTCGTTCCATGTCTTCGTGGATTCTTGCACGTTTTTGCCCAGTATTCTTGGTCATAATCTCTTCCAGAAGTCCTTTTATGCGAAGGCTTTCTTTTAGATCAATCTCTTGATCGGTTACTTTGCCTCTGGTACCGCTTGACGGTTGATGAATCATAACAGTTGAATTAGGAAGTAAGAATCGTTTACCCTTTGTACCGGATGAAAGTAAAAATGCAGCCGCGGAAGCTTGCATACCTATACCAACAGTTTGGACGTCGTTTTGAATATACTTCATGGTATCGTAGATGGCTAAGGCATCGTATGCGCTTCCACCAGGGCTATTAATATACATGTAGACATCTTTTTTGGCATCTTCAGATTGCAAGAACAGAAGCTGTGCGACAATAATACCAGCAGTATGTTCATTCACCTCATCGTGAAGAAAGATTATACGATCTCTTAACAAACGACTGTAGATGTCGAAAGCTCGTTCGCCCTGGCCAGATGGTTCTATAACAGTAGGTATCAACATAATACCCTGATTGTAGAGTTTCTAGCACTCGCTGTCAACGACTGCTAATTATTCTGAGTTTTCTACTTCACTTTGCAATAAAGGCTCTCGACGGACAGCCACGCCCTTAACGATGCTCGCCAATCCGCCGAATGCTAAAGCACTGACACAAATCATACGCTCCACACCCCGGCCCTGGAACGCCTGGTCGTACTGAGCTCCAATAGAGGCAATTAGCCATGAACTGCCGTACAATATTCCTTCAGCTGGTGTTTCGGGCTTTAGTTCTTTCAATCCATCCAGTAGATCTGATTCTGCCTTATTAACGACGGATTTAAGAACATTATGTAGTGACATCGCTACTTCTTAGTGGCAATTTCAACTAATCGATCAACTGTTTTTTCAGTCAGAAGCCTTGAGGCGACTTCGCGTTGCATTTCTGGCTGATCAAACTGGTCGGCATTTTGCTTGTATTGAACTTTATAAAGTTGTGTACGTTCAGCAATCTCTTCATTTGTTACTGTAATCGCTTCTTGTTCCGCAACCTCGGCAAGCACCATTCCCACTGAAACTCTTCGTTCAGCCTGTGGTTGCAGTTCTTTCTTCTTCCATTCTTCTTCGTCTTTAAACCCGGCTTGCTTTAAGTATTCAGCTTTTGTCATGCCTCTGTACACAAGGTTTTGACTGAAATCCTGTTCGAGCATAGCAACTTGATCGTTCACCAAAACTTCAGGTAGCTTAAATTCAGATTTCTTAACTAGTTCTTCAACTAGTTCATCTTTCATACGATTCAACGCTTCTTGCTGTTTCTGTTCTTCTAGCTGATTTTTGATATCGGCGATTAGTTCTTTAGCTGTCTTGAATGGGCCGATCTTAGCAGCCAACTCATCATTAACTTCTGGTAGTGTAACTGCTTGAACATTTTTAACAGTTACATTGAAGGTTATTGCTGTACCGGCAAGTGTTTGGGCGTGGTAATCCTTAGGAAATGATAGTTTGAGTTCTTTTGTATCACCTTTTTTAACACCGATAAGTCCATCTTCAAAGCCAGGTATGAACGAGTTACTTCCAAGATTCAATGAATAATCTGTACCACTCGCGCCAGATACAGACTTTCCATCTTTATCAGTACCAGTGAAGTCGATTATCACATCGTCACCCTTTTTTGCTGGCTTTTCTGAATCTATTTTCTCGGCCATTTGTGAACGAAGATTACTCAGCACATCTTCAACATCTTTTTCACTTACCGTAACTTTTGCTACAGCCTTTTTGATCTTTTTGTAATCACCAAGCTTAACTTTGGGCATTATTTCAACTTCAGCTACAAATTCGAGTTCAGTATATGGTACAAATTTTCCAATAGTCACATCTGGTTGATTCAGTGTGCGCAATTTCTGTTCTTCAACAGCTTTACCGTAAAAATCATTGATAGCGTGGTTGATTACGCTTACCTGAAGCTGATTCTCGTCAAGTTGTTTTTCTACAACCGTAAGGGGTGCCTTACCTTTTCTAAAACCGGCAACTTTTACCGTTTTAGCCTGCTCTTGAAGCTCGTGCTGTTTGGCGTGGACCAACTCTTCAAGCCCAAGAGTAATGGTTAATTTAACTTTAGTGTCTGAAATGTCTTTACGTGTTACTTGCATAAGTGGCCATTATGCCACATCAGATGAAAAATTGCGAATCTTGGCCTATGAACTGGCTTTTTTGTACATATAGGTGCATACTAGTTAGTAATAAATGGTGTGTAAGGTACGGAAGGTTACGAAAACAATGTCAAAAGACAAAGGCCGTAAAGAAAAGAAAAAACCTAAGCAAAGCAAGGAAGTGTAACATGGCGACCGTTGCCTATTCACTCGACGAAGCAGCAGTACAACTGCGAGTCTTAGAAAAAGATCCTACTATGAACACGGTTGGCGCCTACAGCCCAACTGCAACGGATTTTCCAGATCAGATCCGACCATTCAGCGAAGTACACCTTGAATACTTACGCAAGAATAAACACGTTAATCCGGATCATTACATCTCAAATCTTCGTATAATGCTCAAAAAACGTTAGTAACAGCCCTTCGGGTTTTATTGCAGTACTTTTACTATGGCGTCGATTGTAAGGGTGTCTTCTTGTTGCGATTCTACATTTCTGAGAATGAATGAAGAGTTAGTAAGTTCTTGTTCACCAACGAAAAGCAGGTATGGTACGCCCAGCTTAAGAGCAGCTTTGATCTGTTTTTCTGGTTTTCTATCTGTTAGATCAACAGCTACATTTATGCCTTTGGAACGCAATTCCCGCGCAACTTCGTGCGCTTCAGCAAGCACGTCTCCAATGGTTACAACGTAAACCTGTGTTGAAGATACTAGCTTTGGCTCCAGCTTGTGGCTTGCAAGGAAGTTTTCTATCGGAGCGTCACCCATACCAAAACCTACGGTAGCAATTGGTTCAACGCCGAAAGCACCCACTAGGCCATCATAGCGACCGCCACCAAACATGGCACGATTATTTTCCGGGTCAAGGTCGAATACTTCAAACACAATGTCAGTGTAGTATTCGAAACCACGCATTAAAGTGATATCAAAAGTTGCTGCTGTAATACCATGATCGGCTAGAAGTGTGAATAGAATCTGAATTTCTTTCACCGCTTGAGTATCTCTTAGACTCTCTGGGAGATCAGCTAGTGTTTTAGCTTTAATTAGAAGATACAATCTTTCAAGTCCAGATTCGACTTGCTCAGGTTTAAAGATCTGGCGGGCCTCAGCTACAAACACATCTGCAGCCATTTTATCTTTCTTATCAAACAACTGAACCATCCGTTTTGCCTGCATTGCATCAAGTTCTAAGTAACGGCTCATAATTAAGTTAATTAATTTGCGACTGTTCACTTTAATTTGATACATGCTTTCATTGGCGCCGAATTCCTTCATAATTGCATCTGCCATTGAAATGATCTCAAGATCAGCATCAACGGTTGCTACGCCAAAAATATCAACGTTTAGTTGCCAAAATTGCCGGTTCCTGCCACGTTGAGGTCGTTCATATCGCCAACAATCAGGAATTGAGTACCATCTAAGCGGATACGGTAATTCCTGACGTCGCGCAGCTACCATACGTGAAACACTAGGTGTCATTTCGGGGCGCATAACCACGGTCCGTCCACCACGATCTGTGAAGCTATAAGTCTGTTCGTTAACAATTTCATCTGAGGTCTTAGATGTATATAGTTCAATAGGCTCAAGAACTGGAGCTGTATATTCTTCGTAGCCGTAGCGTTCGCACACCTTCTTCCAGGTATTAAAAATATAGCTTTGCAGTCGCTTGTCTTCAGGGTAAAAGTCCCGTGCACCCTTATAGCTTTGTGTACTTAGTTTTGCCATGATTACATCTATTCTATAGTCTTTATGCTCAAAAAGAAAATATCTCTCGTTCGCAATACTCACTCAATGAGGTTCTGCATCCTCGCTTTTGTTAGCAAAAGAAAATACCCCGATTGCTCGGGGTACTTTCTTTGGTACGGATGAGAGGACTTGAACCTCCACGCCTTGCGGCACTAGCTCCTAAGGCTAGCGTGTCTACCAATTCCACCACTCGCGCGTAAGTGCTGGCACCGGAGTATTTTACTGGATTTTCTTGTAAAACACCAGCTGTGCGTCTCCATAATGTTTTTGCTGCACAATCTCTAGGCCTTCAAAAGGATAAGTATCGGCTTTGCCGGGCCAAGAAAGAACTAATGTACCGTTGTCTGACAAATGGCGAGGCATAACCTTGAGATCACGAAATGGCAAGTTGTCATATGGTGGATCTAACAGTACTAGGTCAAACTGCTGGTTCTGATGACGTGTGGACCAAGCATTAGCAAAAGCTCTAATTGATTTAATTTTGTCAACAATACCGAGCGACTCAATGTTACGTGCAATAACTTCACTGGCCCCTTTATCCGCCTCGATGCATACAACATTAGACGCCCCACGACTTATAGCTTCAAATGATAGCGCTCCGCTTCCGGCGAAAGCATCTAGAACCGTTAGTCCACTTATGTCGCCTAGTACCCCGAACAGGCCACCTCGGACTTTATCGCTCATGGGGTGGGTTCGATGACCATGAGGCGATTCAAAGATACGACCACCCAAGTTACCGGCAATAATTCTCATCGCTTGGCGGGTTTAACTTTGCCTGAATCCAATAATGCACTATACCAGGCCAAAGTGACGGTGTTAATTATGGTAGGCGCCATCTTAGTCCGTACTTCCAGAGCTAATTTAGTAGTCCAACCTCGTTTGTAATAGCGGTCGTACATATCTAGAATTGCTATTTCTCGGGCGCGACGCGTAAACCAAGCGCCAATTCCGATTTCACAAATTTCGTCAATCATCTTTTGGTTTGGCACGTTATCGCTGAAGGTAAGGGGCAGTATTAGTGTGGCAATACCTAGCTCGAACATTCCGTGTGTGCTTATTAAGCCCTTGGGACCCCACATTTTCCAGTTATTTTTAACCTGCTCGCGACGTGTTTCGCCCGGAATGACCAGCTTTTCTTTTATTGTGGTACGTGTTTCGATGCCTTCACCACCACGCAACTCTATAAGCTTTTCTTCGTAGGGATAGTGATGTGCAGGGGTTAATCCATCTACCAACGCATGTGCCAGCCAGGCTGCTTCGAAGGCGGTGCGTTCTTTGTTGCCCTCTTTTAAATGACTGACTAGCAAATTGTAGTGCGTGTTAATTAAGTCAATTAGCTGCGAATCTTGATTGTCGAATGGGCTGTAGTAATGCCACGGTTCATCTTTGGCTGGGCTTTTTCGTTTGATGCCATCAGGGCCATTTTTACCCTCAAAATGGAGTATTTTGTTACTTGTTGGAAAGACGCTGTTGTCACTTAGAAGTTTAGCCAGATGATTACGGGCAACCCTATCAATTTTTTGATGAGCTCCCAAAATTCGACCTGAAGCTGCGGTTAGAGTTGTGCCTGAATACACTACACCCTCGCTTTAAGCGTGACATCGATAGTAAATAATTGCTGGTAGATATTCATTAGTTTAGATTTGTTATAGCTCGCAGTTGCGAAACTCGTTCATAAAGATGCTTATATTTTAGCAGGTCTAGCCCAGACTCGATAGTCTGTTGCGCGCATTGCCTGGCAGATGAAATCAAAGCTGTATCTGTTAATTTAGCTATACGTAGATCTAGTGCACCGTGCTGCAAAGTACCGTAAATAGCCCCTGGACCACGTAGCTCTAGATCTAACTCGGCTAAGCGAAATCCATCGTTGGTAGTTTCTAGTGCTTTTAGCCGTTTAGATGGAGCTTTTGAGTCGCTTAGAACTAAATAGCAAAAGCCCTGATGAGCGCTCCGACCGACTCGTCCGCGCAGCTGATGTAATTGAGCTAAACCAAACCTATCGGCATTTTGAATGATCATAACCGTAGCATTAGGCACGTCAACCCCCACTTCCACAACAGTCGTCGAAACCAAAACATCAATATCACCCTTAGCAAAATCTTGCATTATTTGGTTTTTTTGAGCCACGGGTAATTGGCCATGTAGCAGGCCGACACGGCGATGTTTATATGGACCATTGGCAAATTTTCTGTAAGTTTCTTCGGCTGCTGCCGCTGGCAAAACATCGCTTTCACGTACTAGCGGACAGACTACGAATACTTGGCTGCCAGATTCAATTTGGTCGTCTATTTTTTTGTGAAGGCCTGCTTGACTGTTAGGAGAAATGATCTCAGTCTCTACAGGCAAACGATTGCTTGGGCGATTATGAATGATTGATATGTCAAGCTCTCCATAAAGTGTAAGCGCAAGGCTACGTGGAATTGGCGTGGCTGTCATTGTCATGATGTGCGGTGCATGACCGGCCTTTTTCATAAGTGATTTGCGTTGTTCGACACCGAATCGGTGCTGCTCATCGATTATTACCAAAGCCAACCGATGCATATCAACCTTTTCCTGAATTAATGCATGGGTGCCAATTATGAGTTTTGCCGTGCCGTCAGCTATCCGCCGTCTGGCTTCTTGTTTTTGTTTGTTGCTCATTCCGCCTACTAACAGCACGACACTTTTGTCGTATCCCAAGTGACGTAACATGTCATACACCGTATCGGCATGCTGCCTGGCTAGTAGCTCTGTCGGAGACATGATGGCAACCTGAAGCCCTTGCTTGATTACCATTAATGCCGCCATAGTTGCAACGACTGTTTTGCCAGAACCAACGTCGCCCTCAATCAGCCTGTTCATAGGCTGATTGGCGGACATATCTTGATATATCTGCCAGATAACCCGGCGCTGGTCGTCTGTTAACACGAAAGGTAGCTTAGCTGTAAATTGCCTGGCCAGACTAACATCAAACGGTATTGGCAGAGATGATTCTGAGGCATTGGATCGTTTGTTCAGTAGCGCGGCGAGAGAAAGCTCAAAAACTTCCTCGAATCCCAGTCGCTCTCTTGCCAACTCTAAATGGTGTGCATTATTTGGAAAATGAACTCCACAAATTGCGTCTGCCCGACTTAGCAATTGTTGAGATGTAACGATATCTGCAGGCAAGGTCTCTGGCAGATTGCGTATAAGATTGACCGTGGCAGCCACAATTTTACGCATCTGATTACTGGTAAGGCCCTTAGATTCTCTGTAAACTGGCACTATACGAGCGGTGTTGAGCGGAAAATCGCTTGCTAATTCGCATGTTGGATTAAGAATCGCGAATTTCTGATGACTTAGAGCAAACTCACCGCTTATATAGTATTTTTGATGTGGCTTTATGGCAGAAGAGCGATACGGCTGATTAAACCAAACAAGTCTTATGCTGCCAGAGCCATCTGTTGCCACGGCTTCAGTAATATGCATACCACGTCTGACGTAACGACCCTGGCTACCAGATATTGTTGCTTCAATTGTTACTGCCCCGGGTTTTAGACTGGCAATATTGGTGATTTTGGAGAAATCGTTATATTTGCGTGGGTAGTAGTCTATAACATCCGCTACGGTATTTAGGCCTAGGCGCTGCAAAGTTGCAGCCATAGCCGGACCTACGCCCTTGATCACACTAATCGGGTCAGATAACTCCATGCCTTAGATTATAAGGTAAGAATAAAATCTACTTACTTTGCCTTGCGAACTAAAAAGAAAGTACTTGGCCCGAAGTAAGTATGTGCTAACAGAGCCTGAAGAGGTTTTTCTATGGCTAGCATTAACGACATAGGCACAATTTTCTTGAGTCCTGGGCTACGCAGATTAGATACAGACAAAACCTTTTCGACTTTGAGCCCTGCATGCGCTAATTGTTTGATTACGGTTTTGGGGTTGTGGTTAACAAAAGCAATCGTGTCTTTATTGCGGTTCTTGCTTGAACGGATATCCACTGGTTCAACCGGCAATTTCTGGCCTTTTATAAAGTGCTTTAGTCGATTGCGGGCATGCGCATAATTCGCCACCTCTAGAACTAAGTAGCCGTCGTCTGTTAATACCCGGGCCAGCTCGGCAAATTCTATACTAGGATCTGGCAAATGATGCATTACACGGATCATGGTTATTAGATCGAATGACTTATCATCGAAATCTAGCGAGTCAGCCTGGGTACGTACACATTTGATTTCTTTGTGGCCTTTTAAAAAGTCCTTAGCTATATCGAGCTGCTGCTGACTAGGTTCCGCTAATGTAACCTTGCTAGCAAATTTTTCTAGGAATATACATAGACGTCCATAGCCGCCACCAATATCAACAGCAGATTTGAACTTACGACCACGTAATAGGCGACTAATAGCTAATCGTTCTGACTCGTTTTCGTAGTCGCGACCATCCCAGTAATGCAGATAATTGTAGTCATCGTCATCGTAGTGAGTGGCCTTTTTTTTCGTGTTAGATTTAGTGGTTGAAGTGGGTTTTGGTGTGGTAGATTGTTTTGTCATATAGCCAGCAGTATAGCACGTACTAGTCGGCGAATTGAACTAGTGCCAGGCTATTTTTACCTCGTCGAAGAACAATATAGCCATCAAGTGCATCATCATATGAAATTGTACTTTGAGACAATGGTATTTGTTGGCCATTGATATAGACTGCGTTGCTTTCCAGGAATCTGCGAGCCTCTGTTTTGGACGTTGCAAGACCAGTAGATACAAGTACGTCAGGTAATGCAACGGCGGATTTTGCTGTGTATGTTGGAAGCTCTGACGTGAGAGTCTGAAAATCATCTTGTTGCAAGTTTTTATAATCTGCCGTGACGAAGATTGTCTCACTAATCCTAGCCACACTATCTGCCTTGGATTTACCGTGTACTAGTTTTGTGACTTCATATGCCAGAACTTTTTGGGCTTTACGTTCGTTACGATTTGCCTGAAATTGTTCGGCAATCTCATCAATTTGATTTTTGGTAAGCAATGTATATATTTTGAGATAGTCAAGCACACCCTCGTCATCGACGTTCAGCCAGAATTGGTAGAACTTAAAAGGACTGGTCAACTCGGGATCGAGCCAGACAGCGCCGCCTTCAGTTTTACCAAACTTAATTCCAGTAGCCTTATTAATGATCAGCGGAGTAGACCAAATGTGTGCAGTCTTTCCTGTAATACGGCGAATGAGTTCAACACCGGCGATGCTATTGCCCCACTGATCGGCCCCGCAAAGTTGCAAAGTGACACCTTTTTCACGAAAGAGGTGCAAGAAGTCGTAACCCTGAATTAGCGAGTAACTAAACTCTGCATAGCTGATGCCCGCTCCGCCTTCACTTAATCGGGATTGCACAAACTCTCTCCCAAGCATCTGTCGCATTGGTACGTGCTTGCCAATGTCACGCAAAAATTGCATATAGCCAATATCTTTAAACCAGTCATAGTTATCAACAACTTCAAATTCTAATCCTGCAAAGATTTTTTTGTACTGTTCTACAATAGCTGCTTTGTTTTTTGCAACCTCATCAACCGTCTTGAGATCACGTTCCTGGGCCTTGCCATCAGGGTCACCAATTAGGCCGGTCGCGCCACCAACCAGCAATACTGCCTTATGTCCATGTGCTATGAAATGACGCACCATCATCGCCGCTGCAAAATTACCAATCTGCATACTTGAAGCGCTGGGATCGACCCCCCAATAGAACGTTATAGGACCTTTATCTAATTCAGATGGATCATTGAAAGTTGTTTGGTTTACA
>CAYUBG010000001.1:24314-44459 GCA_964442995.1 uncultured Candidatus Saccharibacteria bacterium
GTCTGGATCGCCAATCATACCAGTTGCGCCACCTACTAATAAAAAGGCGTTATGGCCATGGTCGATAAAATGTCGAACCATCATAGCAGCCGCGAAATTTCCGATAGTCATACTGTCAGAGCTTGGGTCAACACCCCAATAAAAAGAAATCGGCTCACCATCTAATGCTGATATATCTGGGTAAGTAGTTTGGTTTACAAAACCGCGCCATTTCAATTCGTCACTTAGGGAGGTTTTGCTCATAACAGTAGTATACCGCAAGGTTTCATGTGCCAGAAATGCTCATGATTTATTAGTTGTGAAATGCTTGTTTTTGCTATAATAGTAATTATCTAAGGAGTAGAAGATATATATGAGTGCAAAGAACGCCGGTAATACTCGTCGACCCCGTCGAAACGTTCATGTTACCAAGAGTGGCAAGACAATTAAAGTAAACCGGACACTGTTGCAACGCTGGGTACAGCGTAAAGATGCGGCCGAGCAGCGCAAAGCAGCTCGAAAGGCTACACTCCCTCAAGGCAGAATAAAACGATTTTTATATCATTTCGAACCGAAGCGAATGTATCATTACTGGTTCAGTCGTGACGGTGGCATCATGGCCCTCAAGATTGCTGGTGTAGGTTTTGCAGCAGGATTTTTGATTTTAGTCGGTTTGTTTGCATACTTCAGAAAAGATTTACCAAACCTTCGTGATATTTCTGGCAACCAGATCGGTGGGAGCATTCGATATTATGACCGTACAGGAAAAACCTTGCTGTATGAAGATTACGACGCAGTTAAACGAGTGCCCGTTAAGGGAGCGGTTGCACAGTATCTCAAAGACGCTACAGTAGCGGTTGAAGATAAAGACTTCTTTAAGCATGGTGGTTTCGATGTTCGGGGTATTACCCGCGCGGGTGTTAATAATATTCTTGGTAAAGGCGGTACGCAAGGTGGTTCAACGATCACGCAACAACTTGTCAAGTTGACGCAAAACTGGACAAGAGATCGCAGCTACACAAGAAAAGCTAAAGAGCTCATTCTGTCTGTCGAGTTAGAACGTAGCTATTCAAAGCAAGAGATCTTGGCTGGATATCTCGATGCTGCACCCTACGGCAACGTACAGTATGGTGCAGAAGCTGCATCACGCGATTACTTCCAGAAATCTGCAAAAGACCTCACTTTAGACGAGTCAGCTTTTCTTGCTGCAATACCAAAGTCCCCTTCTTTCTACAGTCCTTACGGTGCATACTACAAGAGCAATGTCGAAGAATCCAAGGCGGCACTCGTCGGAAGACAGCACTACATCCTCGATTTGATGGAGCAACAAGGGATGATCACGACGAAACAGCGTGATGAAGCAAAAAAAATCGATACCATCGCAAATATCAAAGAACCTCAGCCAAAGTTTGCTGGCATCAAGGCACCCTGGTTTGTGCTTGCCGCTAAGCGCCAGCTTGAACAGGATAGAGGAGCAGATTCAGTAAAAGTTGGCGGCTGGTCAGTCACCACAACATTAGATCTCGATAAACAAGCACTTGCAGAAGAACAAGTTGCCAAAGGTTTGGCCCAGGTTAAGAGACAAGGCGGTGATAACATCGCGTTCGCAGCAGAGGATGTTAAAACTGGACAAATGGTTGCACTTGTTGGTGGAGTTGACTTCAATAACAAGGATTTTGGCCAAATTAACTACGCACAAACGCCATTACCTCCAGGGTCTAGCTTTAAGCCATACGACTACGCAGCATTGATGGAAAATACCACTAACTTTGGTGCAGGTTCTGTACTATATGACACTCAAGGCCCGATCGATGGCTATCCTTGCACGATTAAGGCAACGCCAAAGGCGGACAAAAACGCGAACTGTCTTTGGGACTACGATCTTCGCTATCCAGGACCTATTACCCTACGGTACGCACTAGGCGGCTCTCGTAACGTGCCTGCTGTAAAGGCTATGCTCATTGCAGGCATAGAAAAAACAATCACTACTGCAGAAAAGCTAGGACTCAAGAGTGGCTATAAGTGTTATCAGGACCAAGAACTGACCAAAGAAGGTCCATGTTATGGAGCTTCTGCTATTGGAGACGGTGCGTTCTTACATCTCGATGAGCATGTTCACGGATATGCAACTCTATCACGAAATGGCCTCAACATCCCCCAGACATATATCTTAAAAGTTACCGACTCAAACGGAAAAACATTAACAGAATGGAAGCCAAGTAAGGGTGAACAGGCGATTCGTGCTGAGAGTGCCTATATTGTTAGCGATATGCTTAGCGACCCGAACGCTAGTTACTTCCCTGCTGGTAACAAACCACAGCGTTATGGCAACTGGAAGTTTGGTATTAAAACTGGTACCACCAACGATGCTAAGGATGGTTGGATGATGGGTATGTCGACTCAGTATGCAGTCGGTACGTGGGTTGGCTATCATTCGCGTCAAAAAGTCATGAGCGGCTTCATGGAGACTATGACCCAGCCAATCGTGCAGGGTTGGATGCGTAAAGCACACGATGGCATACCCGCTGTTGATCGTGTTAAGCCGACGGGTGTTCAGACGCTACCTGCGTATGTAATACGCAGTAAGGTTGGGCTTGGTTCTGTTGAGCCCTCAACAGCAACTGATTTATTCCCATCTTGGTACAAGCAGCCGAACAAATCTGCAACTGGTGAACGAACGATTGATAAAGTATCGGGTAAGCTTGCAACAGACTGTACGCCAAACCTTGCAAAGGAAAAAACCAACGATGCTGCTGCCAATGCGTTCTCTGGTGATCGATTTGTTGCCGGTGGTAATACTTCGTCGGGTGATGACAAAGACGACGTTCACAAATGTAGTGATACACGTCCTTCAGTAAGCCTTAACATATCTAATAACGGATCAAGTTATGATCTTTCCGCAGATGTAACACAAGGTACATTCCCAATCTCTAGCGACAAGTTCAGGGGCACAATCAACTATATTGTTGATGGCCAGACTATTCGATCATTCAATATCGACGGATCTGGTGTTGGCCTAGCAGCGTTCACCTATACGCCTGATTTCGTGGGCTCAAAGACTATCAGTGTACAGGTTATAGATAGCGTGCTCTACGATGCGACGAGCGATACGTCCACCATATCTGGCTCTGGAGGTAGCTCGAGTCCTTTAACGCTCAGCGCGCCATCCGTCAGCGGAAGCAACGCCGCCTTTAGTTGGACGGGGGGCTCTGGTAGTGGCTATACAGTAACCGTCACACGCTCGAGCCCTTCGTATACGGGAACATGTAGTAGTTCGGGGACAACGTGTACTGTCACGGGAATCCCGACAGGTTCCTTCACCGCAAGGGTGAAGGATGGTAGCGGTAACATCTCATCTACAGTTAGTTTCAGCCGATAGCAGTAAATATTACTTTTCGAGAAACATATTTAATGCTTCACGGATATTTGCGCAACTATACAGTCCGACAAGTTTAGTCTGCTTCATGGCAGGCCCAAGTGCGCCTTCAAAGCCAAGTTTTTTAGCTTCGGTTAGACGCTTATCCACTTGTGGGACGTGACGGATTTCGCCACTCAAACCGACTTCGCCAAAGACAACGACATTCTTTTTTAATTGCATGCCTTTACTTGCACTGGCGATGGCCATACAGACCGCTAGGTCTGCTGCAGGTTCGCTAATACGCATTCCACCCACAATATTCACATAAATATCCTGGTCTGCGAGATTAAGCTTAGTGCGCCTTTCGAGCATGGCGATGAGCAGATTTACGCGGTTTATGTCTACACCGCTAGCAGCCCTTTTGGGGTAGCCGTAGTTACTAGTATTCACAAGCGCTTGCACTTCTACAAGCAATGGGCGACTACCTTCCATCGTTGCGAGTACAATACTGCCATCACTAACTTGTCTTTCGGCAAGCAGTGCTTCTGAAGGATTATGTACGGCTTGCATACCGTTTTCTGCCATTTCAAAAATACCTGCTTCGTTGGTCGAACCATAACGGTTCTTGATGCCTCTTAATACCTTAAAGCCCCCGTAACGGTCTCCTTCAAGCTGAAGGACCACATCAACTACATGTTCAAGGATTTTTGGGCCGGCTATAGAACCCTCTTTTGTTACGTGGCCAACGAGCAATAATGCAGTGTTAGATTGTTTTGAAGCACCTGTCAGGATGTGGGTACTATTTGTTATCTGACTCACAGAGCCTGGGGCAGAACCAACATCTTGCAGGCTTATTGTCTGGATCGAGTCTACTACAACTAGCGCATATTTGCCTGAGGATATGGTTGCTGCAATGTCATCCGCATTACCAGAGCTTGCAATATCTAGTTTTGTGTTGTTGCACCCTAGTCTTTCTGCCCGCATAGCTACTTGGTGTGCAGATTCTTCGCCACTGATGTATAAAACAGGCTGAGTTGCAGCAACATAATTTGCCAGCTGGAGCAGCAATGTACTCTTGCCTATGCCAGGCTGCCCCGCCAAAAGATTGACGCTGCCAGGTACTAGTCCGCCACCAAGCACCAGATCAACCTCGTTTATCTGAGTGCTAATGCGTTTATCAGGTGCGGATTTTCGAATAGAACGAATATTGTGCGACTCGATAGTTTTGCCTTTGATTTGACGCGATGACACGACTATTTCAGCTTGTTGTTCTAGGGTATTCCATTCGCCACAACTAAAACATTTGCCGGCCCAAGTTGTAGTGAGAGCACCACAGTTAGTACAAACAAATTGGTTCGCTTTTTTTGCCATACATAAGACTATAGCTGATTACGCGTAGTAATTCGACTATCCAAAGCTTTTGACAGCGTCTGCAAATCTTGTGCTAATTTATTTCGTTCATCCAAGATAGCACGATATTGTGCAATTAGCGCATTAGTCTGGCTGATAAGGCTGTTGTACTGTTTTACTGCCTGATTGTATGGCGCAACACCAGCGTTGTAATCGGTATAATCCCCACTACGACGTAATGCTGTTAGTTGCTCTTTTTGTCCGGAAAGTTCACTTTGTAGTTGGTCTAGTTTGGCATTATTGTTAGTAATTTCTGCCTCAAGACTTGTGAGTTTTGTGTCGTCTGCTTCTATTTTTGCTTTTCGTGATGTAAACTCTGTTTCGTATTTTTCCGAATAGGCGACGATCTTGCTTCGGTCAATAAAATATTGCTTATAATACTGTTCAAGCGCCGGGGGTAAGTTGGGTACTTCTGTGCCAAGTATGGAATGTAATTCGTTTACAATATCTGCGTCTGCGTCCTGGTATGCTTTTATATTACTTTTAATGCGTTCATCGTTTAATCCCGTATATGCTTGTTGTAGCAGTGCCCCAATGCGAATACGCTCTTTACTGCTCAGTCTTTCGTAGGCGGCATGAAGCATCTCATGCGCCGATGTAACCTGCTCTACTCCGTCAAGTCTTGGGTCTTCAACGTCAAGCAGGAAGATCCCTCTCCTCTGAACATAGCACCCTAATACAATCGTTTGTTCATTTTCACGACAGCTACTGTTGAATGTATCTTTATCTTGCAACAACGGCTTATGCAGATAGAATAGCTGCCTGCCGGTTGCGTTCATAGTTGTCTGTGTTGCTAGACTGGCAATGGCTTGTGGTGGTTCATATGATCGTAGCGCCCACCAATCCATCAAATCGGTTCTATTGACATAAATTGCCACTCCCATTGTTATAAGAAGCAGCGAAGTTAGTAGTGAACCTATCGGTAGTCGGCGTTTTTCAACTAGCATTACCGTAATAGTATAGCAGCACTACTCTTGGGTCGTATTGAATATCAGCTTTTTCTGTTTAACAGTTACCTGCACTATGCTTCCCTTACTAATTGTGCCCTCAAGCAAAGCAAGTGCAATGTGATCCTCAACGGTGTCCTGAAGCAAGCGCCTCATCGGTCGGACACCGTTTTTTGCATCATAGCCATCATCTAAAAGCAGTTGTTTGGCGGAGCTACTTATCGTTAGCCCAAGGCCGTGCTTCACTAATCGCTGCCTCAGTTCATCAATCTGTAGATCTAGAATATGTAACGCATCTCGTTTCGTGAGTGCGCGGAAAACGATTATTTTATCAATTCTATTGAGTAATTCTGGCCGCATCATTCTCTTGAGCTCGTCATGTACTTTGTCTTTATTTTTAGCATGCAGCTCGTCAAGATCTGCTTCGTGCTTGGAGGTCGTAGCTTGGAAGCCCAATGTCGCCTCCTTCTGCAGTTTATCTGCTCCAATATTACTCGTCATGATGAGTGTGTTCGTAAAGTTGACAGTACGACCCTGACCATCAGTCAGTCGGCCATCATCAAGCATCTGCAGGAGAACGTTAAAGACATCTGGATGAGCTTTTTCGATCTCGTCAAGCAGAATAACCGAGTAGGGTTGACGTCGAATCTTATCTGTTAGCTGACCACCGTCATCATAACCTACATAGCCTGCTGGTGCTCCCACTAACCTTGCAGCAGTGTGTCTTTCACTGAACTCGCTCATATCAATTTTGATCATGGCGTCTTTATTGCCAAAGAACTCTCGTGCTAACACACGAGCAAGCTCAGTTTTGCCAACACCCGTTGGGCCAAGGAATATAAAAGAGCCAATCGGACGTTGTTCACTCGAGATGCCCGAACGACTTCTCCTGATCGCTCGAGACACTGCAGTCACCGCCTCGTCTTGCCCGATAACGTGTTTGCCGATCATCTTCTCAAGTTGCAGTAAATACTTTGCTTCAGTTTTGATGACTTTTTGTACAGGTACTCCCGTCATTCGAGCAACCACCTGGGCAACATCATCGCTATGTACAGTTAGAGTATTCGACGTCTTGCTTTTTTCTTGTATCTTCTTCAACTCATCAGATATTTGACTTGCACGTGTCTTGTATTGCGCGGCCTTCTCGTAATCTTCATTATCGACAGCTTCGTCTATCCTGCTATTTACTAGTTTTAGTTCTTTCTGCAGGCTTCGCACTGCGGGGGGTGTCTTACCCTTATCTACCCGTAGATGCGCGGCTGTTTCGTCGAGTAAATCAATCGCCTTATCAGGCATGAATCGGTCATTAATATAGCGTGCTGCAAGATTGACAGTATCTTCAAGTACTTCGTCACTGATACTCACAGCATGAAAGCTTTCATAATGCTTGCGTAACCCCTTTAAGATGGCGAGTGTTTCAGCTTTATTCGTCTCGGGGACAATGATTGGCTGGAATCTTCGCTCAAGTGCAGCATCTTTTTCGATGTGCTTCGTGTATTCACTGGTAGTCGTAGCGCCAATAACTTGAATCTTGCCCCGAGCCAGTGCAGGTTTTAGGATATTACCAGCATCCATCGCACCCTCAGCGGCACCAGCGCCAACAATGAGGTGTAGCTCATCAATGAAAATTATGGTTTTTGTATCGCCCTCTAGCTCAGACATAACTTTCTTGAGTCGTTCTTCGAACTCACCGCGATACTTTGTTCCTGCAATCATACCGGCAAGGTCAAGCATGATAATCCTTTTGTCCAACAAACTGTCTGGTACATCTTCGCTAACGATACGTTGTGCCAAGCCTTCAACGATTGCCGTCTTACCAACGCCAGGCTCACCGATAAGCACCGGGTTGTTCTTTGTACGTCTGTTCAAAATTGTGATCACACGACGAATCTGAGTATCTCTACCAACAACTGGGTCAAGCTTCTTTTCCCTAGCCTGTGCTGTTAGATCGGTGCCATAAAAATCAAGCGCCGTCTTTCTGGCTTTTTTTGTTCGCCGTCTTGTAGTCCCGCCAGCGTCACTACTTTGTTCACGATTCATAAACTGTTCAACTTGTCCTGCCAGACCTTCGACATCGATATTCATATCTTTAAGTAGCACAGTGGCCCTAGCGTTCTTTTGGCTCAGAATACTATATAGAATATGCTCAGTTCCACAAAAATCCTGATTAAAATCCTGTGCAATTTCGTAAGCCATTTTTAGAGTTAGTTTTGCAGTTTCACTTAAACCCTTGGCATCCATATTGATAACGACGTTCTTGGGATTAAGGTTTAACGCTAAACGAGCTCGATCCAATGTAACACCAACATCTTCAAGAATTTTCGATCCCATACTTCCTTCTTGTGCGAGAACTCCCAATAAGAGGTGCTCGGTGCCAATGTAAGCACTGCCAAAGGTACGGGCTATGGCATCAGCATGTTTTAGACTATGCAGGGCATTGTCCGTAAGATGATTCAAAAATTCTTGAAAATCGGGTGAGTTTTGCATGGTAACCCAATAATAGCAAACTAGCACTCGGCATGCAAGAGTGCTAGTTTAACGTGCGTTTTCTTCTATTTATTCGCCGTGTTCTTCAATCGCCTCAAGCAAACTGCTCTCAAGCGCTTCTTTCTTCTTGAGGCGAGGCATAGCCTTAGGCTCTGGTTTTGCTGCTGGCACAGGCTTATCTTGTTCAGCAGTAATGTCGATATCATAGCCTGTGAGCTTGCTTGCAAGTCTTACGTTTTGGCCAGCCTTACCAATAGCAATGCTTTGCTGATCTTCTGGCACAATAACCGTAGCCTTTTTGTCGGCTTCATTGATAACAACCTTACTTACCTTTGTTGGGCTCAGGGCATTGGTAATATACTCTTTAATTTCATCGCTCCACACTACGATGTCAATCTTCTCCTGCTCACCAACTTCACTCATAACAGCATTGACGCGAGTACCATGGCCACCCACAAATGTACCAACAGGGTCAACACCGGGCACGCTACTTGCTACAGCAATTTTGCTACGAACGCCAGCTTCACGAGCAATGCCCTTAATCTCTACGGCGTTGTTTTCCATCTCTGGAACTTCAGCACGAAATAGGTGTTCTATAAATTGAGCATTACCGCGGCTTACAACTAGTTGTGGTCCTCGGAAGCCTCGTTCAACGTCCTTAAGAAATACTTTTAGGCGTTGGCCGGGGTAGTATCGTTCACCCTGAATTTGCTCACTTTTAGGCATAATACCCTGGGCCTTACCAAGATCAATCCGCACGATCATACCCTCAACACGCGAAACAATACCATTAATGATAGTGCCGATTTTGTCATCGTACTCTGCCATGACAATTTCGCGTTCAGCCTCACGTAAACGCTGCAATATAACTTGTTTAGCGGTTTGCGCAGCAACACGTCCAAAATTCTCAACCTTTTCGTGTACTTCGACAGTCTCATCAAGCTTGGCATTTTTTCGAATAGCTTGCGCTTCTGTTAGGCTGATTTCAAAGTGCGGATCGCCCACCTTCTCAACAACGTCCTTACTAATATATGCATCAACATCGCCATTGTTTAGGTTCATAGTGACACGAACTTCTTGCTCTCTGTCACCATAGTCACGACGATATGCTGCTGCTAGTGCTTGTTCTACAATCTCCTGCACGGTTTCTTCTGGTAAGTTTTTTTCCTCTGCAATGGCCTTAACGGCAACTGCAAGGCCTTTCATGTCTAATTCCATATATATTCTCCTTCTTCGTTTAGGTATGAAAAAATCCGACCAGCTGGCCGGATGAACTAACCAAATTATAGCGCAATTAAGCGTTGTATACAATACCAAGTTTTAGCAGTCTACCCATGCTAGACTAATAAGAATGAAAAATGTAAAACGCCTCTATGAACAGTTCCGACCAACACATTATATTCTTGATTTGCAGCCTGACCGAGAACAAAAAATATTTAGCGGAAGGGTTGTGATAACTGGCCATAAAGTTGGTAGACCCAGTAAACGCCTAACCCTCCACCAAAAAGATCTAAAAATAACTGCTGCGCATGTGGTATTTCATAACAAAAAGGGCGATGAAGAGTTGACTGTACATCGTACTAATCATCACGGACGCTTTGACGAAATCCGCCTACATAGTCAAACGATGATTTACCCTGGACGCTACACAATAAGTCTTAGTTTTGAAGGAAAAATAACGCCGCAGATGAACGGTGTTTATCCTTGCAACTTTACCCATAACGGTGAAGATAAACAGTTGATTGCAACCCAGTTTGAAAGTCACCACGCTCGTGAGGTATTTCCCTGCGTTGACGAGCCCGAGGCCAAAGCAACCTTTGATCTTACACTCACCACACCAAAAGGCGAAACTGTGATCGCTAACACCCCGATCAAAAAGCAAAGTACAAAGGGTTCAGTAGTAATTACCACTTTTGAGCGGACGCCGATTATGAGCACCTATCTACTAGCGTTTGTTTACGGGGAGTTAGGTTACAAAGAGGCGAAGACCAAACAGGGTGTCACAGTTCGCACGTACGCCACTCCCGACAATGTACAGCATACAAGCTTTGCGCTGGATGTAGCAGTCAAGGTCTTAGAATTTTACAATGAATATTTTGACATTGATTACCCACTTGCAAAGTGCGATATGATTGCCCTGCCAGATTTTGCTAGTGGGGCTATGGAAAATTGGGGATGCATTACGTACCGTGAACACGCTCTACTTGTTGATCCTGATAACACTAGTTTAGCGAGCAAACAGTATGTTGCTTTGGTGGTTGCACACGAGCTAGCACACCAATGGTTTGGCAACCTGGTGACTATGCGATGGTGGACAGATCTGTGGCTGAATGAAGGGTTTGCCAGCTGGATAGAATATCTGGCGATCGATCATTTATTTCCTGACTGGAAGATGTGGACGCAATTTGTTGTTGATGAACAACAGCAGGCACTTAAGCTTGATGCACTTGATCATACCCATCCAATTGAAGTTCCCATTGGCCACCCAGACGAGATACGAACTATCTTTGATGCAATAAGCTACAGCAAGGGCGCAAGTGTTATCAATATGCTCTATCACTATCTTGGTGCCAAGGACTTTCAGACCGGTCTCAGATATTATCTAAAGAAGCATGCTCACAAAAATACCGACACAGTAGATCTCTGGGAAGCTTTGGCCGAAGCAAGCGAAAAACCCGTTGCTGAATTTATGCATTCATGGACATCTTTGGGTGGCTATCCGCTGCTACAGGCGACTCTAAGCGAGCGGAAGTTAAAGCTCGAACAATCACGGTTTTATTTAAACCCGCTTACCAAAAACATTGACCTCAAAACTACCTGGCCCATACCCCTGCTCAGTCATGACTCTAGATTGCCTGATGTACTGAGCAAGCAGGCCCTAGAGATTGAACTAAAAGATTCCACGCACATCAAATTCAACCGAAGCGAGAGCGGCTTTTACCGTACTGTTTATAATGCAAGTTACCTTCGAAGCTTGGCTGACCAAATCAAACGAGGCCACATGACGCCACTTGACCGACTAGGCATACTGGCTGATGTATTTGATGCCGCTAAAGCTGGCAAGACAAGCACTGTCGACGCACTGCACCTGCTTGGCTCATACCATGACGAAGATGATAACGCTGTTTGGGATGTCATAGCAAGCAACCTAGCTAGCGTCAGAGTTGTTATGAATGACGAACATTTACGAGACTCAATGAAACCGTATGTGCGTAAATTAATCAAAAAACAAAAGGCTAGATTAGGCTGGGAGCGAAAGGCTCACGAATCACACTTTGACTCTTTGTTACGGCCAACCATTCTTGGTATGGCTGCTGTTGCTGATGATACAGACGTAACAAAAAATGCATTAGAACTCTTTAAAGAGATGGAGCATCCCGAGGATGTACCTACGGAGCTACGATCATCTGGCACTAGAACAAACTTACGCAATGGAGCAGTGGACCCAGATATGCGCAGCATAGTATATGGAACTGCGGCCAGACACGGCGCCGAAAGAGAGTTCGACAAATTGCTAGCACTGCATAACGCCAGCACCTCAAGTGAAGAGCGTCTCAATTTATGCGCAGCATTATGCGGCTTTAAGCAACCAAAACTTATTGAACGTTCGCTCGCACTGATAGATACAGAGAATGTTCGGCTGCAGGACGTTGCTTACTGGTTAGCATATAGTTTTAGTAGTCGCTATGCACACAAAAAAACATGGGAGTGGGTCACGCAACACTGGGACTGGCTCCAAGATAACCTAGGCAGCGATCTCGCGTTCTATAGAATCCCAATTTATGCAGCTCGAGGATGCAGTGATGCCGAGTTCCTAGATGATTTTGAGCAATTCTTCCGAAAGCACATGACACCAGCTTTTGAACGAAACATTAATCAAGGGATTGAGTTCATCCAATGGCAATCCGAGTGGAAACGGCGAGATCTAAAAACGATAAAAGCGTTCTTTTCTGTAAAAGACTAGCCAGTTACACTGCTATGTCGTGACACTGTCTACGAAATTTGTAACAGTAAAATTGTCGCCAGAGACTTCCGCGGCACAAAGCATCACCTCACCGCTCCAACTGTTGTGATGAAGCCATACATTGGCTGCATATTGCATTTGCTTGAGCTTGCGTGGAGTTATAAAGTCCAATCCAGTTCCGTACTGATTCGACTGTCTATATTTGACTTCTACAAAATACAATACATCATCCATCTGGGCGACAATATCAATCTCACAACTTCTTGTCCTCCAGTTTTGGCAAATTATCTCATACCCCTTATTTTGCAAATAGTACGCAACTGCATCCTCGGCTTTTCTGCCAATACTAACGTGACTCATATATTCTTCTGACTGGTTTATAACTAAGTCTATGAAGTGGAGTAATACCCTGCTGCTGCAATGCTTGACTATGCTGTTTCGTCCCATATCCAACATGACTATCAAAACCATACCCTGGAAATTGTTTTGCCTGATGTATCATATAGCGATCTCTCGTTACTTTAGCCCATATACTTGCCGCACTAACAATCGGCAGTAGAGAGTCGGCCCTGACGACACAACGAACATTCGTATATTCTGCCGCGCAGTAATTCACGTTCCCATCCATAATCAATTTTTCGCTATACTGAGCATCAATGGTCGCTAATGCACGGCTAACCCCCAACCTCATCGCCTGTGTCAGGCCCATTTGGTCAATTTCTAGTGCGCTAACCCATCCTTCACCAAAATCACAGTAATCTAAGAGTAACTTAGCGAATTTCTCTCGAGTAGTACGATTTAGTACCTTAGAGTCAGTCAGTCCGTTTGGTAGACAATTATTAATCCGGGTCCGAGCTGCGACCACAAGTAATGGCCCTGCCCAGCAGCCCCTGCCTACCTCGTCAATGCCAATCATGGTGCCAGTGTAACAAAAAACCACCCAAAGTGGGTGGCTAATGCACGAGGTAGCGGCAACTACTCTGTGGTTTTGACATCCACTTCACCGGTAACATCAGATACTTCTTCGACAACTGGCGCTTCCTTGACAGTGTTTACTGCGTGTTTATCAAAATCTACACCAGTCAGGCGTGCAGCCTTACCAGTACGAGATCGCATATAGGTAAGATAGTTGCGACGTACTTTACTTCGTTTGGTGACCTCTACCTTAACGACTACTGGTGCGTGCAGCAGATAGGTCTTCTCGACACCAATGCCACTGGCAACACGTCGCACAGCGATAGTTGAAGTCAGACTACCTTTACGGCCTACTCGTATAACAAGACCCTCAAAAACCTGCACACGCTCTTTGTTGCCTTCTTTAATTTTTTGGTGTACACGGACAGTATCACCGGGTCGAACATCGACAACATCGTGCTTTTTGTACTGATCTTGAATTTTTTGAATAACAGACTGCATAACTAATAAACCTTACACTAATATTCGCTTTCGATCAAGTATATCATATCTGTTGTGATAAGAAAACACCCTTATGAGTCAAAAACGCGTACAATAGGCATCATGGATTATGCAAAAGAAGCTCTGAAGAAACACAAGGAACTCAAAGGAAAGATTGGCATAAAATTAAAGGACTCCTTAGATGGCAAAGGTAAGTTGAGCCTTTACTACACTCCAGGCGTGGCAGCAGTTAGTAGCTATGTTGCCGAACATCCAAAGGAAGCACGTGAATACACATGGCTAAATAACAGTGTTGCTGTAATAAGTGACGGCTCTGCTGTGCTTGGCCTTGGGAATATTGGCCCCCTTGGTGCGCTTCCTGTCATGGAGGGCAAAAGTATGCTATTCAAACACTTTGCCAATATCGATGCAGTGCCTGTAGTGCTGGATGTTCATACATCAGATGAGATTGTGGCAGCCATAAAAGCTATTGCTCCTAGTTACGGGGGTATAAACCTAGAGGACATAGCGGCTCCGCTGTGTTTTGAGATTGCAGAACGTCTGAAAGATGAGCTTACAATTCCAGTATTTCACGATGACCAACATGGGACTGCAATCGTGGTCCTGGCCGGTCTCATTAACGCAATGAAGGTCACTGGCAAGCAGCTTCATGAGTGCCGGGTTGTAGTAGTTGGTGCTGGTGCCGCAGGTACGGCCATCATGAAACTATTGAATCTCTATGCTCAGCCAGAGATCTTAGCAGTTGATAGTAAAGGCATCATTAGTGCCAATCGCAAAGATCTAAACTCAGAGAAGAGAAAGTTGCTCGATTTTACAAACAAGAACCTGATTGATGGTAGTCTTACCGACGCGCTAACGGGCGCCGATATATTCATTGGGGTATCTAAAGGCGGCTTACTAACTACAGAAATGGTAAAGGCAATGGCAAATGACCCTATAGTATTTGCTATGGCCAACCCTACGCCCGAAATCATGCCAGACATCGCTAAAGCAGCCGGTGTTGCAATCATGGCAACCGGTAGAAGCGATTTTCCAAATCAGGTGAACAATGCACTGGCTTTCCCCGGCATATTTCGTGGGGCCCTAGATAATAAGGTCGGTAAAATCACTGATCAGCACAAACTAGCAGCTGCGGAGGCGATTGCCGCGTTGGTTAAAAAACCAGATGCCGAGAATATTGTACCGTCTGCGTTAGACGACAGATTAGTGCCAACAATTGCACGAGAGATCGTCTAAGCATTTAGCCAAGCACACGGAACACCTCTTCGACAGTTGTTTGTCCTGCGAGCAACTTCAGCAGAGCACTATGTAGCATTGTTAACATGCCATTCTGGACTGCCAAGGCCTCAATATCCTGTGAAGAAATGTGTGTAGTGCGGTCTTGCATCATTTTTCTTAATGCATCGCTCATCACCAACTGCTCGCGAAGAGCAATCTGGCCCTTATAACCAAATGGGTTTTCGGCCGACTTACCAGCTTTGTATAGTTTCAGATCAGTTAGATTCGGTCTTGGCACTGATGACGGTAGCGTGTCAGCTATAGACTGTAACCGTTTCACAACGTCGGCGTCTGGCGTATAGGTCTGCTTTGTTGAATCGTCCAAGCGCCGGACCAAGCGCTGCGCCATTATCAGGCGTATAGCAGAAACAAACAATGGATTTTCACCGATTACATCAATCAAACGCGTTAATGCTGCCGATGCAGAACCAGCATGAAATGTAGACAGAACCAAATGACCAGTTAACGAAGCCTGTAAAGCCGTTTTCGCAGTATCCATATCACGAATCTCACCAACCATCACAACGTCTGGATCCAGCCGTAGTACGGCTCGTAGCTTATCTGCGAAGTTTGCTTCTTGGCTAGTCTGGCTAGTAACTGATACTTGGGTAATACCCTGGAACTGATACTCTACTGGATCTTCTATGGTGATAATCTTTCGTTCGTCGTTGTTTAGGCTATTGAGAATAGAATATAGTGTAGTGGTTTTGCCCGAGCCCGTCGGCCCAACAGCCAGCACAAGACCATTTGGCTTCTTTATAATGCTTTCTACGACTTGTCTCTCGGCAGCATTTAAGCCCAGCCGATCAAGATTATACATGTCTGCTTGCATGTTGAATAAGCGCATAACCACGTCCATGCCATTGATTGCCGGTACGCTTTCTACGCGCAGGTTAACATCTACCATGGTGCCGTCTGCCATTTTCACCTTTTGCGCAATATGACCTTGCTGAGCATCTGCCGCGCTTGTCGAGATATTTGCAGCAGTTGCGATAGCCGCAATGGGCATGCGAGTACGCTCATGGCTAATTTTTGCTACAGGGTGCAATACACCATCTACTCGAAGTCGTATGCGTACTCCGTCTGGTTGGTTTTCTATATGAATATCAGAGGCACCCAATTTATGGGCTTGTTGCGTAATGTAGGCAAGCATATCATCGGCTCTAACTTGATCTAACGTAGCAGACACTTGAGCTATGAGTTGATTTCTGTCTTCAGAACTTATCGATATATCTTTGTACACAACCTGCTTGGGTGGGTCATACAATTTCATATAGTCCCTGTAGCCAGCATCGGAAATCAAAGTATAACTAATGCGCTGATCTAAGAAACGCTGCACTAAACTATTTATCGTCTGTTGCGAGGTGGTGGTTGTTATGCCGAATGTAATTGCGCTTTGCGTAACCTGCAGCGGAATCACACGCAGCTGATACATGTCTTGTACTGATAAGACATCTTTATACAGCTGCTTTGAAGATAATGCGGAAGTATCTGTATAAGACAGTCCTAGTATACGAGCACGCCTTTGGGTAGACTGCTCTTCATCGTAACGAGCATCTTGACTCATAGATACAAGTATATAGCCTTAAGCAGTATCTTTGCTACCCTAAAGTACGTATAGTGTGTATATGCGCGAGATAGTAATAATAGCCCATAACATTAGAAGTTGTCATAACATAGGTTCTTTAATGCGAACCGCTGAGGGCCTGGGGGTTCAAAAAATACATCTAACTGGTTATTCGCCATATCCCAAAACAAGCAATGACACTAGACTACCCCACATCGCCAATAGCAATCATACGAACATCATAAAAACATCACTTGGCGCAGAACACTACATTGAGTGGCAACATAGCGACGACGTAGCATCAGTCATTCACAGCCTAAAATCTGCAGAATACAGTGTGTATGCTCTTGAGCAGGCAGATTCAAGTATTCCCTTGCCTACATTTGATCCACCTAGGCGTATCGCAATACTACTCGGCGAAGAAGTAAATGGAATTCCAGACGATCTTCTAATGATGATCCCGGACACTATCGAGATACCCATGTTTGGTAAAAAGGAATCATTCAACGTAGTTGAAGCCGCTACGATGGCCATGTACCACTGTAGATTTCACACATAATTGCATTAGCTTTATGCTCGAAATTTACGTACAATATCTGTAACTATGGCTGCAATAGCGCGCACTGGGCGCCATCACCAAAAACGACATGGGAAGCACCAAAAACGGAACCAACATTTTCTACGGGTCTATGCCCCGTATATTCCAGTAATTATTCTATTTTTTGCAAATATCACTTTTAGTATTCAAAGCTTTGTATTAGCACAGCAGAAAAATAGCACGGGCGTATTATCGTACGCCACAAATATGAGCCCTCAATTGCTTGTTGATTCAACAAACAGTCAACGCGCAGCGTATTCTGCGGGCACATTGACGCTTAACGCAAAGCTCAACAGTGCAGCACAAGCCAAAGCAAACGATATGGCGACAAGAAACTATTGGTCACACAACACGCCTGAAGGAAACCCGCCATGGTACTTTATAACAAATGCCGGCTATAGCTATAGCCGAGCTGGCGAGAACCTTGCTTATGGGTTCACTGAGGTGAATGGCACGCTGGGAGTAATCGCAGGCTGGATGAACAGCCCCAGTCACAAAGAGAACCTTATCAATCCTGCGTACACTGAAGTAGGCTTTGGAATCGCAAATGCAGCAGTTTATCAAGGACATAACGAGGAGACAATAGTTGTGGCCATGTATGCCACGCCATACGGAGTTACGAAAGCCCAGCCCTCGCAAACAGCACCAACCCAACCTACAACAAAGGCAGTTAAAGAAGTTACTACTCCGGCACCACAGGCGGATACAAGCCCAGTGACCCGAGAAGTGGTTGTAACCATACTCGATGAGAACGGTAAGCCTGCCCCGTTTGTAAAAGTAACGTTGCATTCATTCCCACAGGTAGGATATACAGACGATAGCGGTTCTGTAACGTTCAAAAACGTTGAGCCCGGCGAACATACAGCAACCGCAGAAACAGCGTTTGGCACAACTGAAAAGAAACTAGTAGTCGATGCCACTCAAGCTAAAGTCGCGGTCACTATATCAAAACCGTTGCCCCAGAACCAAACGACCTCGAGCGCAACAAATGCTTCGGGGACTACGAAGACGATGAATACTAAAAAAACGAGCCCAATCAATCTAATAACTAGAGGCTCAGCTCCGTGGATATCTGCGGTTCTATTTATCGCTAGCCTTATCGGACTTGCCTATCTAGTATTGAAACACAGTATCAAAATTCACAAGCTACTCATCAGGGGCGAGCGCTACATCTTCCATCACGCGCTATTGGACGTAACTATTATTAACTTCGCGTTACTAAGTTATCTTCTCAGTCGAAGTATCGGCTTTATACTCTAGTCTGTATCACTTCGTGCGAACATTCGAGGCGCCAAGTAACTCTGATATCTGGTTTCGTACTTCGTCAGAAAACGCCACACCTGTAGGAAGTTTTATTGCCTGCCGTTGCTCATCGGCACCAAGAACAAGTACCACGTCCATGTTGCCAGGGTGGACATCAATTATTTTTTTTAGTCTTATTAGCTTATCCTGGTCCTTACTGTTATCCAGTTTGATGTAAAGCCTCTTTATTTTTTCCTCATTATTATCCAAGACCGCTCCCTTGACTGTTGTTTTACTGTTAGTCTTTAGCCGCGGCTTTTTTTGTTTTTTGCCTTGTGGTATGTAATTTTTAGCCTCTTCATGAGTTACTTCGCGTGCAGAATCTACCATAATTTTTGCTTCTTGCGACACCGCCCCATCCCTCTCCGTTCCAGAGACTTTACCAGTTGCGGTAATAACACGATCTCGTTGCCATAACTCGGGAGCCTGCGCGTAAACCCGGGGAAATAGTATAAGTTCCTTCTCCTCTGCTTCATCGCCTAGCCGAACAAACGCCATCTTTTGGCCATTTTTTGTAGTAATCTCACGGACGTCAACAATAACCCCACCAACCGTTAATTGTTTACCATGAAGCTCTGGAACAACATCAGCTAACGGTGTTACTTGTTCTTTTAACCAAACCTTATAATCCTCTAGGGGGTGCTGTGATAAATAGAGGCCCAGTAATTCCCGCTCCCACTGCAATTGTTCGCGTTGGGTATATTCCGTACCAGCGACATCAAGTTTTAGTACCGGCTTAACTTCATTTACTTCAATACTACTGCCGAATAAATCAGTTTGCCCACTTGCTTTTTCCTTCTGAATTCTATTTGCATAAGCCAATAGCACATCCATATTACTCAACAACTGTGACCGAGAACCAAATCGATCTAACGCACCAGCTTTGATAAGGCTTTCAAGAGCCTTTCTATTGACGATGCGCACATTCACTCGCTCAAAGAAGTCTTCGAGGTTTTTGAATGGCGCCTCTTCGCGCGCCCGGATAATTTCTTCAACGGCCCCCGTACCAACGTTTTTTATAGCCAACATGCCAAAGCGAATCTGGTTCTTTTCTGGCACTACCGCAAATTCCAGAAATGATTCGTTGACATCAGGAGAAAGTACGGTAATACCCATATGATTGCACTCGCCAATTTCTATAGCTAATCTATCAGTATCATCGTAATCGCTGGTCATGAGTGCTGCCATAAATGCTGCAGGATAGTGTGCCTTAAGATAGGCGGTCTGATATGCAATTAGGCCATAACACGCAGAATGGCTTTTGTTGAAACAGTAATCCGCAAACGCTTCAAGTTGTCCCCAGAATTTTTCGGCAAATGACTGTGTGACGTTACTGTGCTCCACCATCCCCTCTATAAACGCTACTTTCATTTTTGCCATAGTTTCTCGTTGCTTTTTTCCAATTGCTTTGCGCAATGTATCTGCCTGTCCACCGCTAAATCCACACATATCTTTGCTGATCTGCATAAACTGTTCTTGGTAGACAAGAATGCCGTACGTATTACCAAGAGCAGCCTTAAAGCCCTCATGCTCGTATACTACTTCTTTTGTTCCGTGTTTCCGGGCAATAAAGTCATCGATAAATTGCATCGGCCCTGGTCGATATAGCGCAACCATTGCAATAATATCGTCAAATTGACTAGGTTTAAGCTCTCGTAAATATCGTTTCATGCCTGCAGACTCTAGCTGGAAAACACCAGTGGTATCACCACGCTGAAATAATGCAAAAGTCTTTTGGTCATCCAATGGGATAGTGTTAATATCAATATCTACGTCATAGACCCGCTTCACAATACGTAAGGCATTTTTTATAATTGTTAAGTTGCTTAGCCCAAGAAA
>CAYUBG010000001.1:44469-47881 GCA_964442995.1 uncultured Candidatus Saccharibacteria bacterium
CATCTTAAGCAACCCCAGTTCTTCCACTGGACCCATCGAATACTGGGTTGCAACAACACCCTTTTGGGCCATTTCTAGCGGCGCAAATTTGACAATTTCATCAGGCGCAATAACAACTCCTGCTGCATGAATACCGTGGCTGCGAATCGTTCCTTCCATCTGAACAGCAAGATCAAAAACCCGCTTACTCTGCTCATTAGCGACATACTCTGCTTTTAAATCAGGATCGTCATGCAACGATTTTTCTAACGGTATGTGCCTACCCTGTACTGGAGGAGGAATCATTTTTGCCAGGCGATCTGCTTCTGCGTACGGTACCTGTAGTACTCTCGCAACATCACGTACGGCATTTCTTGCCGCCATTCTGCCAAACGTGACTATATTCGCCACTCTTTCCGTACCGTATTTATCGACACAATATTGAATCACCTCGTCACGTCGTGAATCTTGGATATCGATGTCAACATCAGGCATACTTATACGATCAGGGTTTAAGAATCGTTCAAAGAGCAGATCATAACGCATTGGATCTAACTCGGTTATCTTCAGCGCATATGAAATTATCGAACCAGCTGCAGAACCTCGACCAGGTCCGAAAACGATGCCATTATTCTTCCCCCAATTAATAAAGTCCGAAATAATCAAAAAGTATCCATTAAAGCCCATTTGCGAAATAACACTTAGCTCATATTCGGCTCGTTCAGCTATTGCTTTTGGTAACGTTTTTTTTGCCTGGTCCACAGTGAGTTTTTGGGCATCAGCCTCCTGTATATCACCGTAACGCCATGCCAGACCCTTATAGACCAGGCTATGAAGATACGACTCTTCAGTCTCACCTGCTGGGACCGGAAATTTAGGTATAAGTATTTCGCCAAGTGTAATGTCAACATTACACCGCTCTGCTATACGTCGTGTGTTCTTGATTACTTCAGGATGGCTCTTGCCCCAGCGTTTAATGATGTCATTTGGATTTGTTACATGTAGTTCAAATTCCTTCAGGCTCATACGCTTTTCATCGCTCAGAAACGATCCTGTTTGTACGCATAGAAGTATTTCGTGAGCTTCCTGGTCTTCGTGCTTCAAATAGTGAGCATCACATGTTAATGCGCATGAGATATCAAGTTCACTGGCAAGACGAAATGTCTGCTCAGTTACAGCAACTTGTTCGTCCCAAACACTTGTATGATCTGGGTGTCCATGGTCCTGGATTTCCAAATAATATCGATCGCCAAAGATTTGCTTATACCATGAGGCGATCTGCTTAGCTCTGTCGTACTGTTGCTGTCGTAGTGCATCGCCTATCTCACCTCCAATACAACCACTCAGAACAATGAGACCTTCATTATATTTTTCTAGTAATTCATGGTCAATGCGCGGCTTGTAATAGAAACCATCAAGGTTGGCTATGGTACTAAGCCGCATTAAATTTTCGTAACCAGTGTTATTCATTGCAAGCAATATTAGGTGAAACGGGGTCTTATCTTTTGCCGGATCCCGATCAGTATGCTTGCGCGGCGCAACATAGGTTTCCATCCCTATGACAGGCCTGATATTATTAGCCTTGGCCGTCTTGTAAAATTCTATAACACCAGATAATGTCCCGTGATCTGTTATTGCAACCGATTCCATGCCGCAGTCTTTTACATAATCGACAAGTGCAGGTACCTTGGTTAGTCCATCAAGTAAGCTGTACTGGGTATGGTTATGTAGGTGCACAAAATCTTTGACACTAACTACATCGCCTCCTGCCATACTACTCCTTTAGTTACTACGTATTATATAGTAAAACGCCAGCTATTGTCGCTGACGTATACCCTATATTACAACGCTAGTTATTTTTTTGTTAAAAATGACTTAAGGTGATTAACGGCGTCTGTTGCTTCCTGTATAGCTTTCTGTAAATCTTTATCGTCGCTACCACCTTCGTGAATCGACGTTAACATTTCTCGAACTTTCTCTTTTGCTTTTGCAGCCGACTCTACCGCTTTATCAAAATCTTTATTGGCTTCACTTTTGGCTTTGAGTGCACCCTTCTTTGCTGATTCGAGAACAGTATGCAGTTCACTGTGTAGTTTCTTCAATTGCTTTTCGGCTTCGGTTTTTGCCTTTATCGCTGCATCTTTAACATCTTTTCGGGTTTCTTTACCACTTTTTGGAGCAGTCAGAATCCCTGCAAGATAGCCTGCTACACCAGCCACAGCAGCCCCTATTGCAATCTTTTTACCTTCACCTTTAGACATGTTTACTCCTTGCTTTTCTTACTTTGAGAATGAAAAATATTAGCAATTAATTTACCGATTGCGGCGGGTCCAGCTGACGCCTGGAAGAACTCACCCACCGCTTCTGCTTTATCTGCGATGCTCTCTGCTTTTTTTACGATACGTTTAATATCATTTAGAATTTGCACTACTTTTACTGCAGCAATGATAGAAACTAGTAAAAATAGAGCTAATGTCGTACTAAGTATTACCACCAATATCTGTTCACTCGTATTCATGTCTAGTATTATATACCTATTTCACAATATTTCTTAGATACTCAAGAAAGGGCTCTTTCAGGTTGTCATGCTTGAGTGCAAAGTCCACTACAGTTTTGAGATACTCCAGTTTGTTACCAGTATCGTAATATCTGCTACCTTGTACTTCGCAGCCGTATAACGAGAATCCATCCGCTATCATTGGTTCCAAAACGTATGTGGTCAAGTAAAATTCATTATTCGCTGGTAGTTGTTTTATGGCTTTCTCTACGTAACCAAACACGTCCGATGTTAATAGATAGCCCCCAACGCTAGCTAGGTTAGACGGAGCATTATCTTGCCCTGGTTTTTCTACCAGGCGACTCATTTTTACGACACCTTCTCTTACAACTTGACCATCCAAGATACCGTATCTCTTGAAGTCCACTTCCCGGTCAACTTTTATGCAGGGTAAGATTGGTCCGCCAAATTCTTTATATCGATCAATCATTTGCTTGAATCTATTGGGCGAAGACACAATCAGATCATCGGCGTAAGTATAGATAAATGGTTCATCGCCAATAAGATGGGCGACATTGAGCAATGGAGTTGCGCTACCATACGGTCCCTTTTGCCTGACATATGCAAAGTTTGCTAAATTGGAAATCTTCTTAGTTTCTTCGAGCAGTTCCTGTTTATTGCCATCCTTAAGATTCTTTCGTAATTCTGCACTAATATCATCGAAATGATCTTCGATTGATCGTTTATGATAGCCGGTTACAATTACAATATCTTCTATTCCTGCATCAACCAGTTCTTCGACGATGTATTGAATTATTGGCTTATCGACCAAAGGTAACATCTCCTTGGGCATAGCTTTGGTTTGTGGCAAAAATCTTGTACCGAAACCCGCAGCTGCGATCACGGCTTTTCGAATTGTAGGAGCTGTATTCATAC
>CAYUBG010000002.1:0-14133 GCA_964442995.1 uncultured Candidatus Saccharibacteria bacterium
GAAATCGTTCCACCAGATAACGGGGTTTTTGACTATGAAAATAAATACAATGGAAAAAGTGGTGAACTCTGTCCCCCGCAGCATGTTCCATCTAATATACAGAAGCGAGCTACCGAATTGGCTTCACGAATTCATGACCTTTTGGGCTGTCGCGACCTTTCGCGAACAGACATGATTGTACGCGACGGTGATTTGGTTATACTCGAAATTAATACTATGCCAGGCATGACAAGTCAAAGCTTATTTCCGTTGGCTGCTTCGACTGCTGGTATGTCAATGGAAGAGCTAGTAGAACATTTCATTGATCTGGTAAGGAGACACGGATGAGTGATTATATGAAACACAAAGTTTATTTTGGTGATGAGTTGGTTCCGTTTGATCAGGCGCAATTACATATTGCTAGTTCTGCGGTTCTCTATGGGCTAAGCGTTTATACTGTTTTTCCAGTAAATAGCACCGACAACGGCATGGCTGCATTTCGACTAGGTGATCATTTTAAGCGTTTAACCGAGTCAGCCCACATTATTGGGATCGATGGATTCTCGAAACAATGGAGTTACGAACGGTTTGAAAATGCAGTACGTGATCTGATTAAAAGCAATCATATTGATACTGATGTATTTGTGCGGGCAAGCGTTCATGTAGTTGATTTAGTACCCGGTACTCGATCACGAGGCATGAAGACAGTCCTGAGTATGTTTATTTACCCCGCCAACCCTATAGTTCCACGTGAGGGTGTTCGTCTAAAAAGTAGCGTATGGCGAAGGGTGCCAGATAACGCGATCCCGGCTCGTGCAAAAGTGAATGGTGCGTATGTTAACTCGGTGCTTGCCAAACAAGACGCCATCGATAGTGGTTATGATGATTGTATTTTACTTGATGGTCAAGGCCATGTATGTGAGCTATCGGCGGCAAACATATTTTTGGTCCGCAACGGCGTACTTATAACCCCAAGCACTACCAGCGATATTCTCGAGGGTATCAATCGCAAAACAATCATTACACTTGCACGAGAAAATGGTATTGCCGTAGAAGAACGGACGGTTGATCTGACGGAATTGTATATTGCTGACGAGGCGTTCGTGTGCGGAACTTCGGCATTTGTTGCACCAATAGTGGAAGTTGATGCACGAAAGATAGGTGATGGAGCCAGCGCAGAAATGACTAAAAAGCTTGCGATTCTTCACGAACAAGCATTACATGGTAGTTTGCACCCTACTGAATGGATGACGACAATATAATTGTTGCATTAGCTATATAAATGCGGGGATGTATCCTCGGACGTGATTCTACAGTCTATGTGAGGCGGGTCCACGAATAAAATAACGGCGTGACGTCGAGGAACTAGTCCATTATGGGCGGGCTCTGAACCGACAATCCTGTCAACTCCGTGCCAGAGTGGGCGGATTGGAGATCCGCCATTGTACAGTTTGCGATGTAGCGCACCAAAAAATACGTATGCCTCTTCTGGAACGGTATCGTGCTGTATATGTTCGGTATCAGGGCCAGAATAAACATTTCCCCAGAACCCCGGGGCGTCGGCATACGCCTGAATAGTCATGCCCCCAATGTCAAAGTGCGGGCGAGCAACTTCACCGGTTAACTCGTTTGGGTCGTAAGCATCATAACTGAGGATGCGCATAAAGGAAAAACTATCGATACCCCCAGTTACTGTGTCGAAATATGCTCGAGATATTCCCGGGTGACTACCTTCAAGTTGTTGCAGTGTGACTTTTGCGGTATGAACTAGATCTCTGTGCAAGTCATAGCCTGCTTCTAGAAAATCTTTGAGGGCTTTCGCGGGGTTAACCAAAATATTTTGCCAATAGCCTGGAGCTAATTCGTTGAAGTGAAAGAGGCTCTTGGCATCTTGATACTGCTGCCCTTGATCGTTACGTTTTGCCTCTTTGCGTACATAGCCGATATCATTGCCGAATCGAGGGTCAGTTTTTGCTACTGTTTGCTCAAGTTGATCAGGGCAGTCACTGACCGCAGTATCAAATAGGGCAATCACTTCTTCGAATGCACTTGGCGCTACTGGCATTGCAATTCGCCCGACTGCATTGGATATCAGTTCGGCTTCTAGGTCGCTGTAGTGTGACGGTGTTGCAACGCCTAGCCCGTATTGTTTGTGCGCTTCAGTAATATTCATAAAGCGTTCACCTTCACGTACATACGGTACTGTAGACATAACCCCTCCTTGCTATGAGCAATAGTAGCAATATCTCGCACGAAACACTACCCTGGTTGTATCTGTTACAACTCTGTTAAATCTGGTATAGTTGTTCAGATATGAAACGCTACAATCCAAAAGAAATCGAACCAAAGTGGCAGCAGATATGGCGCGAAACCAATGTTTATACCACTGATCTAGAGAGTACCAAACCCAAATACATTGCGTTTGGGGTGTTTAATTATCCAAGTGGAGCCGGCATACATGTGGGGCATGCCATGAACTTCACTATTAGCGACGTCTTGGCACGATTTAAACGCCAGCAAGGATATGAGAGTTTCAATCCGGTTGGTTGGGATTCATTTGGTCTACCTGCCGAAAACTACGCCATTAAGGCGGGTGTATCTCCTCAAGAAAGCATGGCTAAAATTATTCCTGATTATCACAAGCAGTACCAGGCTATGGGCTGGGGCAATGACTGGGAAAAAGAAATCACCACAAGCGAACCAGAATACTACAAATGGACACAGTGGATTTTTGTAAAGATGCATGAGCATGGGCTGGCCTATCAAGACAGCCGTTGGCAATGGTGGTGTACCAAGTGTCAGACAGTTTTGGCAAACGAACAGGTCGTTGATGGGAAGTGCTGGCGTCACGAAGGTAAAGATGACCCAATAATCGAGAAAAAAGAAGTCAAACAATGGTTCTTCAAAATTACCGACTATGCCGATGAGCTGCTCGAGGCAACTGATTCACTAAATTGGACCGAGAGTGTCAAATTGGCACAAAAAAACTGGATTGGCAAAAGCACCGGTGCAGAGGTTGTATTCAAGGTAAAAGACTCCCATGAACAGATTACTGTGTTCACGACACGCCCCGATACTATGTTTGGTGCAACATTTATTGTTTTGGCGCCCGAACATCCACTTGTCAAGAATATAAGCGAGAAATCACAACTACAAGAAGTCGAAGCGTACATTAAGTCTACTGCCAACAAAACAGAGGTAGAGCGCCAAGCCAGCAAAGATAAAACTGGTGTATTTTTGGGCGTCTATGCAATCAATCCAGTAAACAACAAAGAAATACCGATTTACATCGCCGACTATGTATTGAGCGGGTACGGCACGGGCGCAATTATGGCCGTACCAGCGCATGATGAACGTGACTACGAATTCGCCAAGAAATTTAATCTAGATATCGTACGAGTTGTGAGCAACTCGGCAAGAGATAATGAGTGTACACATGACGAAGGTGTGATGATGAATTCTGATACGTACAATGATCTTAAGTCGGAAGATGCCAGAGAAAAAATTGTTGCTGATCTGGCAAAAGAAGGCTTCGCAAAAGAAAAGATCAATTACCGTATGCGTGATTGGAGCATTAGTCGTCAGCGTTATTGGGGTGCACCCATCCCTGTGGTCAATTGCCCAGATTGTGGCCCAGTTGTATTGAGCGAGGAACATCTGCCGGTAACACTGCCAGAACTGACCGATTTTAAACCGAGTGGTGATGGCCGCAGCGCCTTGGCTCGAGCCAAAGACTGGCTGGAAACGACTTGCCCAAAGTGTGATGGTCCAGCCGAACGCGAAACCGATACTATGGATACCTATGTGGATAGTGCTTGGTACATGTTCCGTTACCTAGACCCGCACAATCAGCACAAAATATTCGATAGTGAAATTGTGAACAAATGGATGCCTGTCGATTTTTATAACGGTGCCGACCATGCTACTGCCCACTTGCTATACGCTCGATTTTTGACCAGATTCTTTAATAAGCTTGGTTTAGTGGAGCGTCCAGAGCCCTTCAAACAAATGTTGTACAACGGCAAAGTAACCGCCAAAGACGGTGCGGCATTTTCTAAGACTCTTGGCAATGGGCCAGATCCGTTGGACATTATTGCCCAGGGCTACGGGGCTGATGCTCTACGAACGTATTTGATGTTTGCAGCACCTCTGGAGTTTGGTGCTCGTTGGGATGAGCAAGGTGTACCAGGAGCGTATCGTTTTCTTTCGCGGCTATGGAACTTAGTGCAAGAATTCAACGAGCAAAAAGATACTGCAGTAAAATCGGAGCACAATAAAGAGTTGCTAGGTATCGTGCACCGAACTGCCAAAAAAGTCACCAAAGACATAGAAGAAGATAGATTTAATACTGCTATTGCGGCCTGTATGGAGGCGACTAATAAGCTATATACTGTCAAGACAAAAGCGTTTGGAAAGACTGCCGAATGGCAAACTGCATTAGAGTTTATGGTAATGCTGGTCGCGCCGTTCGCTCCGCATATTGCCGACGAATTATGGCAGCAGCTAGGCCATAGCGACTCTGTTCATAAAGACCACTGGCCGCAGGTAAAAGACGAATATTTGACTGATGATACCGTTACTCTGGTGGTACAGGTTAACGGCAAGGTTCGCGCAGAAATTAGCGTAGCAGCCGATGCTACAAAAGAAGATATTTTGCGTGCTGCAAAGGCCGAGACACACGTTCAGGAATTTATTGGTAGCGGGCCTATTGTCCGAGAAATCTATGTGCCTGGGAGGCTAGTGAACCTCGTAGTCTAGCAAGGACGTAGTGGCCACTTTTGGTAAAACTACATGTCTTTTGGTGTGAGCCCGTTCAAAAAGGCTGCTACTGGCCACATAGCGGATCGTCCAAGTACGGTTGGCATGCCCGCACTCACAGACCTAGGCTGTTCGGTGCATTTTGGTGTATCTACTAAGTCTGGGCATTCTTTGCTCCAATCGAAAAACTGCGGCGTAGCCTCCAGCTCGTCTTGCGCTTCTTCTTTTTCCCAGTCATACGGTTCTTGTCCGGTAGGGCATGCGATAATATGCACTGTTTCTCCCTGTGAAGGTGGCAGAATTTCGCCAGGCACAACCTGTTGGTCGAGTATCCATGTGGCAGTAGAACTATCTACAAGATCACTAGCCGCATCTGCAAGCAGACGTTTAGTTTGCCAAGGGCGAAAGGCCTCGGGATTATAGTTTGTATGCGAGCCACAAAACTGGCCGCCAGCTGATGAATTCATAAATTAATTGTACAACAAAACAAACAAAAAAGCAAGCACTTTGTAGTTGGCTGTTTCTTGCCAAAATTACTACAAACAGATATAATAACGTCCAACTATAAACTAAATATTTGAGGAGCGCTGATTCCCTATGGGTAAGCCAAAGAAACGAACAAGTCCACGACGAACAGGTATGCGACGAAGCCACTTAGTACTTAAGTTGGCGCGAGCAGTCAATGCAAAGTCACCTATCAAAGCCTTCACAACACGTCGTGAAAGCGGAAAAACACTCAGCAAATAACCAGCTGAGAAGCGTATACTGATAATGTATACCGCACAAAAGTAACGGAATTTAACAATATGGCATCTAACCGACATCTTGGCCGAATATTGGCACTACAAACGCTCTTCGAGCAAGATTTTCGACGTGACTCTGGGGATGTTACCGCCGATATTGACGAAATACTTGAGCGTAACATTCTTCGGTACAAGGACACTATTGATGACCGGGCCTTTGTAACGCAACTAACTCACGGAGTCGTGAGTACTTATAGTGATCTAGATGGCCTCATTCAACCGGTTGCACCCGAGTGGCCGCTAGACCAAATCGCTCGAATGGACCGAATGGTTTTACGCATGGGTTTGTACGAACTATTGTGCGGGAAAGACGTACCAGCAAAAGTTGTCATTAATGAAGCGGTAGAATTAGCCAAAGCATTTGGGGGCGAAAATAGCTCTAAGTTTATAAATGGAGTACTCGGTACTTTGTACCGACAGTATGATGAAGGCTCTTTACAACTGCCAGCAGCCCTACAGAAAGAAATCGAAAGAAGTAACACATGAAGCGACCAAAGCCAATACAAGGATTTCGAAAGTTCGTACGACGTCGTCCTGCAATTAGTGAGGTTGTGCGCGAACCTACCGCAGGCGGGGTTGTATATAGGCACAATCCCAAGACCAAGCAGGTCGAGATTTTACTGATTCAAGATGCAAAAGACCGTTGGACTATTCCAAAGGGTCACATCGAAGAAGGTGAATCGGCTCGCGAGACAGCCAAGCGTGAAATTGGTGAAGAAACCGGATTGTTGGAAGTAGATGTGTTGAACTGGCTCGGTAAAATTAACTTCCGGTATCGTCGTGCGAATAGTCTGGTGTTGATGACTACCGAGATTTTCTTAGTGAAGGCTTTGGGTGACACAGATGCGCTTAAGCCAGAGGACTGGATGAACGGAATTAAATGGTTCCCAGCAGCCGAGGCGGTTGATAAGATCGAATATGAAGACATCGAGAAACTCATACTCATGGCAATGAAAAAAATAAGAGATGGAAAGCTATAGTGAATAGAAACGAGTACACTGCATTTGCGCAAACTGTTTTAGGTGTGACTTTTCAGGATATTGAACTACTGGTTACTGCCTTTACCCATCGTTCGTATGTTAACGAGCATCGAAAGACTGTTCAGGTCCATAATGAGCGTCTAGAGTTTCTTGGTGATGCGGTATTAGAGTTGGTAACGACGCAGTTTCTTTACGCTAACTACAGCGAACCGGAAGGTATACTAACTAACTGGCGGAGTTCACTGGTAAGAACAGAGAGTATCAGTGCTGCAGCAGCCAAAAATGGTTTTGAGCCACTTTTGCGGCTCAGCCGTGGAGAGCGCCGTGGCACCGAGCGAGCTCGTGCTCAGATTCTCGCAAACTGTTACGAGGCGGTTATTGGCGCGCTGTATCTTGATCAAGGATACAAAGCCGCAGAAGAGGTTATCACGCGAACGCTTCTTTCGACATTCGATAGCATCTTGCAGAGTGGCTCATGGATGGATCCAAAATCTAGCCTCCAAGAGGTGGCGCAGAGTAGAGACGGCTTCACACCGGTATATAGGGTGTTGAGTGAGGAAGGCCCCGACCATGATAAGGTCTTCACTGTTGGTGTGTATGTTGGTAACGCATTACGTGGTAAGGGTACAGGACCAAGCAAGCAGGCTGGTCAGCAAAAGGCAGCCGAAGCAGCACTCGTAACATACGGTGTGCAACCAAAAGGCCAAACAGTTGACAATTAGAGTAACTACCCCTATAATAATGCGGAATTGATTTATTAAAGTCTAACAGATAAGGAATTCTGAATATATGCTCGCTATTCGTATGCAACGTACTGGCCGAAAAGGGCACGCCCAATTCCGTGTTGTGGTACAAGATGCTCGATTAACCCCCACAAGTGGCCGTGTTGTAGCACAACTTGGTAGCTATAACCCTCATACCAAAGCGACGACTCTTGATAAGGAAAAAACTTCATTTTATCTCACTAATGGTGCTCGTCCATCAGATCGTGTAGCGCGACTACTGCAAAAAGAAGGTGTAGAATTGCCGAAATGGGTTAGTATCCTAGCCGATAAGGAGCGCACGATTCGCAACCCAGAAAAGTTGCGAAAAAACCAACCAGAGCAGCCAGCCGAAGAAGCCCCAGCACCTGAATCAGAAGCTGAGCCTGTAGAGACTCCAGCAGAGGTAGAAGTTGCCACCGAAGCACCTGCCACTGAAGAAGCCCCAGTAGAAAAGCCGGCCGAACAGGCTTAAATTACTTTGTAAATACTTAAAAACGGCCGAAACGGCCGTTTTTCTTTGAATTTTGATATACTGTAGCTACAAGTAAGGAGTTTCTGACATGAGCAGTATTGACCAGCAATTTGTAGAATTCATAGTAAAATCCTTAGTCGGTAATCCCGACGCTGTACAAATTGAACGCCGAATCGACGAAAAAGGCGTATTATTAGAGCTAACAGTTGATCCAGAAGACCTCGGTCGGATAATTGGTAAGCGCGGTGCAACTGCGCAGAGCCTCCGGACATTACTTCGAGCATTAGGTACAAAAAACGACGCACGCTATAATCTAAAAATTGTCGATAACGGCCCACAAGACGGACAGCGTCCAGCTCCAGCCTCAACAAGTAATGATACTGAATCAGTAAAAGCTGCTCCAGTGCAAGATGATGATGCAGAGAACGACGAATCAGCAGAAGGCAAACCAAGTGACGTCGTGAGTAAGACCAGAAAAGAACTTGAAGATCTAGACGATTTAGATATATAATAACCATCAAGTCGTTAAGACTGGTAAGTTAAAAAACAAAAATTTATCGAGAAAAGCTCAATGCGAGCCATTCGAAAGAGTGGGAGCTTTATGTGACAAACGGAACCCTTTGATAGGGTTCTTTTTGTTTGTGAGTTTAAACCTAATATGGTAAAATATACATCAATGAAAATTCAAGTTATTACGCTTTTTCCTGATATGTTTCCCGGAGTAATGGACGCAAGCATGTTATGGAAAGCGCAAGACAAACAACTGCTAGAGCTCTCTTATATCAACTTACGTGATTTTGGTCTGGGTCCCCGCAAAACTGTCGACGACACGCCATATGGTGGCGGAGACGGTATGCTGCTGAAGCCCGAGCCGCTATTTGCTGCAGTAGAGCACGCAAAACAAATTGACCCTAATGCCACTGTTCTATTAATGACGGCACGAGGAGAGCGATACAAACAGGCGAAGGCGCAAGCATTGGCTGACGGTAGTCGGGGGTTAATTATTGTTTGTGGCCGTTACGAAGGGTACGACGAGCGCATCACAAAGATCGTGGATGATCAGATTTCTATTGGCGACTATGTACTGACAGGTGGTGAGCTACCGGCTATGACTGTCATTGATAGTGTCGTTCGTCTGATTCCTGGAGTACTTGGCGGTGAAAAAAGTGCCCAGATAGAAAGTTTCAGTGATGGCAAGACACTAGAGTTTCCACAATATACTCGACCAGAGGAGTTCCGCAGTATGAAAGTGCCGGATGTTTTATTGAGTGGCAACCACGCAGCAATTGCAGAGTGGCGTGCCAAGCACAGTCAAACAGCCGAATAAGACTTCTGTTATTAGATCTTGCTCAGATAACGATGGGCTTGCTTGTACCATGCCATTTTTCGCACAGTAGGCATAGCGCGAACGAAAAATGTATTAACGGCAAAGAAAGTTGCCAGCGCATACAATATGCCTAGCAATGCATCTATCGCGTAATGCTCTCCTTGGTATACAGTACCAACCCATATCATCAGCGGATATACCAAAGCGAAAGCGGCCCATTTTTTACCAAATAGACGGTGTACAAATAGTACGAATAGGGTAGCATAGGCGGCATGGAGCGATGGAACTGCTGCCACCGGGTTCGGTGCAATCTTGTTATAGACTGAAGGAAAATCATGAATACCAAGTGCATACCACACACTACTAGAGACTCGCGTAATGGGCTCAATTAGCCCACTGTCGCTTGCCATCCAAGGCGGTGCAGCCGGGAATAGTAGATACGTAAGAAATCCGGCAAACGACAAGACAATGTAATTTGCAACATATTGCCAGTAAAAGCTATCTCGTATTTTCCATACAATTACTGCAAGTGCGATCGGGAAAACAAAATGCAGCATGTAAAATACATAAAATGCAAAATCATACCACTGTACTTGCCCATGCCACCAACGGGCTTGTAGCCAGGAAGTTGGCAAAACGCCAAATAGCTCCCTGTCAACATGGGGCATCCAGAGGTAGTTGACATGATTATTCAGTTGGTGCGCGAGCCCTCGGAATGATTCGTATACGAGCAATAGACTAACAAAAGGTACAAAACGTTTCAGCATTGCACGGGCTTGTCCAAAGGTTAACGACGCAAAGGTCATGAAAATGAGTAGCTTATCGGGGGTAGGCCAGCTAGGGGATTGCGCAAAAATAGTTATCAATAAAATTGTGCCAATTAGCCCAATAGCTTGAAATATCTGTGGCCAAGCAGGATGTCGAATTACTTTCAAATGCTAATATCTCGTTTATTAAATACTGCGATTCCTGCCACAGTGGCAATACTGGCAATAATCACAAACCATACACAAATCGCCACAGGCAGTCTGGCATGAATCAAGACATTAGTTGCGTCGAAATAGTGGAAGATACTAGCGAATTTTAACTTGTCTAGACTGGGTTTTATGCCAGATATTACATTGATTACGTACATAGTAAATAGTGTGCCGCCCATGATTCCATACACCTTGCTTCGATCGCTTAGTGTCGCCGATACCAACATGGCAACACTGAATATTACTAACGAAAATAGTGCCGAGAAAACTGCGGTGAGCAAAAAATTACGTGGAAATACCGGGTAGTGGTAGGCCCAGGCGAGGATTATGGGGCTTAGGATAGAGGCGACGACAAACAATCCGAGGCTTATGAGCCCGCTAGTATACTTGCTCAAAAAGAGCTTGGTCCGTGAAATTGGCTGAGCCAAAAGGGTGCCAATGGTTTTGCGTTCCACTTCTCCTGCTATGGCGTTTCCGGCACGAGACAAGGTTAGCATGATTGCCAGTAGAGGCCACATGAGGCTAAATAGCTCATATGAGAAAAAGGTTTCTAAGGAATCAAAACCACCGCCTTCGATCTTGAATGCTTTTTTGAGTGCTTCCGGGTATGTCTCGACCAGTTTATTGAGGCTCTGTGCTTGATCGCGAACAGTCGGGAACAGTACGATGTAAACCCACGTTAGCAACAATGCTACAAGTATAAAGATCATTAGCGATAGTCGGCGTTCTTTGAGCTCTTTTTTGATGATGCCAAACATTACTTGTAGTACTCCATAAATATGTCTTCTAGATTTGCATGCGTCACTTCTAGGTCCTTTAGCTGGTACTTTGCAGCCGCACCAACTACTTTGTTGAGGTCGCCAGTCACTTTTAGTATTAGGTGCTTATCGGTTTGATGAAGTATGGTCACATTGCCATGTGCAAAGTCTTTACTATTGAGTTTTTGGCCACTAATGATTGTTACTAAATGTGTACTCATTGCTCGAATTTGTTCCATCGATTCGTTGGCTACGATATGACCGTCTTTGATGACTCCTACGCGGTCGCAAATTTTTTCTACTTCGGGCAAGTTGTGCGAAGACACAAATACAGTGCCGCCACTCTGTTTGTATTCTTTTAAAATATCGTAGATCTCTTGCTGCAAAAGTGGGTCTAGGCCTTTGGTAGGTTCGTCCATGATAATTAGCTTGGGTTTGCCGAGCAGAGCCAGAACCAATGCCAGTTTTTGTCGATTACCAGTCGAAAGATTACGGACTTGCACCGACAAATCGAGCCCTAATCGTTTAGCATTTGCTTCGGTACTACTAGCACCTTTTACTGACTGATAGAAACGTACATGATCATAGCCTGTCCAGTGTTCATACAGTTGCGATTCGGCTGGCAGAAAGCCGATATTCTGCTTGGCAGCAACGGACTCAGTTTGGGAATTATGGCCGGCCACCGTAATAACTCCCTTTTGTGGACGAATAAAATCCATAATACACCGAATGGTTGTTGTTTTGCCGGCGCCATTTGGCCCTAGGAACCCGAATATTTCACCTTTGCGGATTTCGAGATTTACGTCAAAAATGCCTTTTTGATTACCAAAATCTTTCGTTACATTGCTAAGCGTGAGAATTGCAGACATAATTCTATTGTATCAGTTATTCTTTTGGGTCAAGAGGTATAAACTTACTTGTTTTTCTTGCGTATGCCTGATAGTCTTTATTGTTCGCGTATTTCTTCTCTAATAGCGGTATACCAGAAACAAACAGTATGAGCACGGTTATGGATAATGGACCGATTGCGCCAATGAGTTTTAACGGAGACGATACATCTGATGCACAGCATATCAGCCATAAGCCCCACCACTGTGTAATTTCTCCAAAGTAGTTAGGATGTCTTGTGTATTTCCACAATCCTTGGTCCATGATTCTGCCTTTTGAACTCGGTTTTCGTAAGAATGCTCGCAGCTGCCAGTCACCAACCGCTTCGAAAAAGAAGCCGAATAACCAGACAAAAACACCGGCGATATACCATGAAGAAACAGTAATACCCTTAGCAAAAGTACTTGCAATAAGTACTGGCTGCACTACAAGCAGCAATAGCAACCCTTGTAATAAAAATACTTGTAATAGGCTACGAATAATAAACCACTTACCCCATTGCTTGCGCCAAGCTGCATACCGAAAATCTTCTGTCTTGTTCCTGTTGCGCGAAAATATATGCACGGTAAGTCTGGTACCCCAAATCACCGTTAGTATAACGGGCACTATACTAGCAGCTGAGCGTTGAGTATTGAGAGAAAAGCCAAATATAGCTACGGCAACAAAGCCAAGGCCCCAAGCAATGTCAGCAAGATCATTGCGTCTTCGTAGCTGCGCAATCAAAAACCACGCCGTCATGTACAGTACTAGTAGCACGCTAGTGCTAGTAAGAACATTGCCATATTGTGAAATCATGATTATCCTCTCGCTTATGTTATAAGTATAGCCGATCGTGTACAATGAAGAAGCAATCGTTAATAAATAATCCAATAATGGAGGGAACTTTAATGGATCCATCAACGAACGATCAATCTACAAACCAACCAGCTGCCGATGTTCCAGCACCAGCTCCTGTGGATCAGCCAGCTGCACCAGTAATGCCTGTCGCTGACGCTCCTGCTGCAGATGCACCAGTAGACATGCCTGCTGCAGAACCAGCACCGCAAGACGGCGCCGAGGCACCTCAGGCTGAGCCACCAGTTGGCGGCTCATTCTAAGCCAGACTTAGATAACTTTAAAGCACCGCCTGAATAATGGGCGGTGTTTTTTATGAGTCTTGTTCCAGCGAATCTATTCGACTATGATCAAGGCCAAAGTAGTGGGCTACTTCATGCCAAACTGTTTTGCTGATTAGCTGTTTTGCTTCGTTCACGTTGTCGCTCGCTTGCATAATTGGGGTGCGAAAAATAGTGATTTTGTCAGGCAGCACCAAATTGTAGTTACCATTTCGTTTTGTCAGAGGAACGCCTTCATAAAGCCCAAACAGTGTCTGATCGTCTCGTAACTGTAATTTTGTTCTTTGTGTTTCATTTGGTATGTCTTCGGCTACGAAAGCTACGTTTTGTAGCTTGTCGCCGTATTTTTTGGGAATAGCATCAATAGCCTGGCGCAAGAGTTCATCAAAATGCTCGTCACTTACTAGTATCATGTAAGGTGCATTATATCGTAATGCGTGATTATTGGAGCTGGTGAAGTATTATTTCTTGTCTTTTAACAATGCGTTCGCTGCTTCACTGTGCCTCATGTGCATATCAAATAATGAGAGTAAATAAACAGGCTAGGTTAGTTTACTTTATACGCGAAATTCAGCTATAATTATGCTTGAGCTTTTTACATCTGCAAAGGGGTTGGAGTAATTTGAAGCGTAGGGCGAAAGTAGCGCAAGCCGTAAGGCGTGGTGTTGGTGTGGCAAAACCGCATCTTCAGCGTGTGCATCGAAAAACTAAAAGAGCGCTTGGCTCCGCCAGCCATCATGCAAAGAGAGGGATTCGCGTATCTGTACGTGGCGCACGAGTAGTACACCACCACATTGCGGTACGACCTCATAATTATGCAGTCGAACGCTTTAGTTGGTATCGCAAATGGCACCAGTGGAATCATCATGGGTTGGTGCATCACCTCATACTCGGTGTCTACGTACTGATGGTTGGAGTAATACTCTTCAATAACTTTAAAATTGTTTTTGCCGCAGATCTTACCAATAACTGGAACTTCTCGACCCAAGGCGAATACTCATTGGACGGCGGACTGGAGTTTAATGGCAATAGTGTAAGACTTAAGGCTCAAGAGTATGCTAATGATGCCAATACAGGTGCGCTTTATCACTTTAATGAGGCATCAGGAAGCTCTGTCGCAGACAGCTCATCGAATAGCAATACTGGCACGACAACAGGGTCGCCAGCCTGGGGCAGCGGCAATATGAATAACGCTCTGACGCTCAATGGCACAACGCAGCATGTATCAGTACCAGACAGCGCTTCGATATCTCAAGGGTCTCAACAAACTGTTGAAGCGTGGATCAAGCCTTCGGCAACATTTGATACAAGT
>CAYUBG010000002.1:14143-23834 GCA_964442995.1 uncultured Candidatus Saccharibacteria bacterium
AAGCCTATCTGAAATTCATATATATGAATTTGATAACACCTTTCGTTTAAGAACAATTACAAATGCCAAAAAAGGGAGTTTTAAAAACTCCGAATGGAAGCTTGATGATATTAATCAAACAATCTTTGATAAAGGTTCTTCCAAGATGTATCTTGACCGTACTACTGGTAAGCTCAACTACGAAGTAGCCAATAACTCTGAAAATTCATGGACCCAGATCGCAAACAGTAGGGGCCAAAACGGATCGTGGAATACCGAGGCGTATTATATCGAATCATCGGTGGTGTATGGCAGTGACTTAATTGTGGGCACAACGTATACCTCAGGATCGGCAGACGTATGGCGTCGCAGCGGCAGCAACTGGTCGCGTATAGGTGGTGATGGGCTCAATGGTAGCTGGAGCAACTTCACGTACGAGGGGGTATACAGCCTGGCGATTAATGGCGATGCTCTGTATGCTGGCTTGGGCTCGAATGCTGGTGATGCAGAGGTATGGACGTGTTCACTTGCCAGTAGCTGTGCAGCCTGGACAAAAGTTGGTGGTGACAACACCGGGCTGACCACGAGCCACGAAACGGTTCGTTCGATGACAATACATCAGGGGAGTCTGTATGTTGGTGCCGGTGATGGCGCTGGCGATGGTGACGTCTACAAATACAATGGCGGTACCAGTTGGACCCAAATTGGCGGTGATGCATTAAACAGCGGTTGGGCTTCGGGAACATACGAGCGTGTTCAATCGATTACGAGTGATGGAACTTATCTCTATGCCGGATTAGCCACTACCGCTGGCGACGCAGAGGTGTGGCGCTGGAATGGTACGGCCTGGACGAAAATCGGAGGTGATGCAGTCAACTCATCCTGGGCCGACGCAACGTATGAGTATGTTTATAGCATGACTGCGTATGGCGGCAATCTCTACGCTGGACTAGCCATCACCGCTGGCGACGCAGAGGTGTGGCGCTGGGATGGCACAACCTGGACGAAAATCGGAGGTGATGCAGTCAACTCATCCTGGGCCGACGCAACGTATGAGTGCGTCTGTAGTCTAGTAAATGATGGTACGAATTTGTATGCTGGCTTGGGCTCTGGTAGTGGTGACGGCGAAATATACAAATGGAATGGCACAACCTGGACAAAAATTGGAGGCGATAATCTCAACAGCGGTTTTGGGGGTACAGCTGCCGGAATCTACTCTATGGTCTACGATACGGCAAATAGCAAATTGTATGCTGGTGTGCAATCAAGCTATGGAGCATATGCATGGGAGTTTAATGGCACAACCTGGACATTAATTGGGGGCGCGTCTCTAAATGGTAGCTGGTCGCATTTTACTGCCAGCAATGTGATGAGTATGACATCGCATAATGGCAAAATGTATATAGGCCTTGGTTCTGGTGTTGGTTCGGCAGTGGTTTATGAATATGACGGCACAAATTACACTGCAATAGGGGGCAATGGCACGAAAAGTAGTTGGGCGTACGGTAATGATGGTACATACGAAACCGTACAATCGCTCATAAGTTATAATGGTCAGCTATATGCCGGCTTGGGCACCAGCGCGGGTGACGGTGAGGTATGGCGCTACAATGGAAGTACTTGGTCTCAAGTTGGTGGCGATAGCGTTAATAGTAGCTGGTCGACTAGCCAATATGTAAATGATATGGCTGTTTGGAACGGCAAGCTATACGCTACAACATATAGCGGCGGCAGTAACGGATACGTATACGAGTTTAACGGCACGTCTTGGACTAACCGTGGTGGCGGAACCGGTAATGTAAACGGTATAACCAACGGAGCGTATAGCGGCGCCTTTTCGCTAGTACCGTACAACGATCGATTATGTATGGGGTTTGGTCAAAATACCAATATGGCTGACGTGTGGTGCTGGACGGGTAGCGGCAACTGGTCACAAATTGGCGGTGACGGTGTAAATAGTAGTTGGAATAGCTCGGCTATCATCATACAAAGACTGGCAACGTATAATGGTATGCTCGTTGCTGGTACTTCTGATGATACCAATAGAGACCCTGCCGTATGGGTTTATAACGGCACATCATGGACGAAAATTGGCGGTGGTGGGATCAATGGTAGCTGGAGCGACGTGGTGTACTATCGAGTATTCTCATTTGCAGTTTATAACGGTGAGCTGTACACAGGTTTGGGCTACGGAGGCAACAATGGTCATATATGGAAGTGGAATGGCACCACCTGGGCGCAAGTAGCTGGCGATAGTCTCAACGGAACTTGGAATACCTCTATTGAAACAGCACGATCGCTCAATGTCTATAAAGGCAAGCTATATGCCGGCCTTGGCGACTCTTCGACGAATGATGCGCAAGTTTACGTTCTTGGTAATAACGCAGTTGTTGAATCAACCACCACCAGCTTTTCTGCTAACTGGACACATATTGCTGGAACATATGATGGCGCAACAGCCAAGCTGTATATAAACGGTAGTCAAGTAGGTAGTACTACTGCATCGGCAACACAGGTCGATAACTCGCTGCCCCTTCTCATTGGTACGAGCTATGGTGACGGTAAGCAGGGTGATGGGCTCGGTCGTTTTGCCGGCTCTCTAGATGAAATGCGGTTTAGTAATAGTACTCGTACAAGCTTCACTACGAAGCCCTATAGCAGTTCTGCACAGGGTGTGGTTTTGAGTGATGCTGTTCGAGAAAGTGGAGTTGCAAGCTGGGATGGCTTTGCGTCAAGCGAGACCACGGATGGTGGTTCTATCGCATATCGACTTAGTGACGACGGTGGTGTCACCTGGAAATATTGGACGGGAAGTGTTTGGGACGAATCTAGTACTCTCGGAGACTCTAATTCAGTGAGTGTAGTTAATAGTAATATCAATTCGTTCCCTGTGGGATTCGGGGGGATCACATGGCAGGCAGTTCTGCAGGGCAACGGTGATCAGCGAGTACAGCTGAACGACGTAACGTTGACGGCAAATTCAGACACCAACGCTCCAGATACTAACGCAACGAATATTCACGGCAATAAGGCTAGTGGGGGTAGTGTGCTGGCAAGTAATGACTGGACCAACGGTGCTAGCCCCAGTTTTGATTGGGACCCTGCTACTGATAACGGTGCCGGTATGCTTGGGTATTGTCTGTATCTTGGTCAAACACCTACCGCTGATCCGGTAACAACGAAGGGATTGCTTGGGACGAGTCCACTCAATACGGCTGGGAACTGTCAATTTGCCATAGCGGGGACGAACCTGAATCTGGCGACATCGGGGCTGTTACAGACGGCGCTTACCACATCGAGTACGCCTTATTATCTTAATATCAAGGCGATTGATAAAGCGGGGAACACGACTAGCAATTCTGAGCAATTTCAGTTTAGATTTGATAACACCGCACCAACGAACCCGGGCTTTATTTCTGCGCCTTCGAACTTCGTCAATAACAAGACGGTAACTATGACATGGCCAACTTCCGGCGGGAATGCACCCAGCGATGGTCACTCTGGTCTCGCAGGCCTGCAGTATCGTATTGGAAATAGCTCTTGGTACGGTGATGCCCATAGTGGCAGTGGTGACTCGGGTGATTTGCTGGCAAACGACGGTAGCTATACTACTGTCGACCCGCCCGACTTTGACAATATGACTGACGGAGTCAATACGGTTTCATTTAGAACTTGGGACCAAGCAGGAAACGTCACGACAAGTTATGTATCTGCAGCTATCAGAGTAAATACGAGTGGAGCCCCTTCTGAGCCGCAGAATCTAGCTGTTAGTCCTGCGACAAATACCGCTAATTCGTTTGCTTTTAGCTGGACTGCGCCCGCTACTTTCAATACTACAACCGGCGACTCGGATAAATTATCCTATTGCTATACCGTCAATACACTACCTACGGTTAGTAATTGTAGTTTTACCGACCAGGGGGAAACTACGCTAGCCGCAGGAGCGTATGCTACTCAGCCGGGTGCGAATACTTTTTATGTGGTGGCAAAAGATGATTTCAACGCAATTAACTACTCGAGCTTTGCTAGTACTACCTTTACAGCTAATACTGCTGCACCCGGAATGCCAATTAATGTAGACGTCGCTGACGTCTCGGTAAAAGCTACGGGTAACTGGCGGCTGGCCATTACGTGGGATCAGCCAGTATCGGTTGGTGCAGGTGTAACTCAATATCGTGTGTACAGGTCCAGTACGGTTGGGGGTGTTTATGCTCAGGTGGGGACTAGCTCGAGTACATCATATATCGATGTCAACCTTAGTCAGAATGAGTACTTTTACAAGGTTAAGGCATGCGATAGTGCCAATAATTGTGGCGCAGAAAGTTCAATCGTTTTGGAGACGCCAACCGGTAAATTTACGGTGCCAGCCGTACTGACAAGTGATCCAACAGTAGGTGGTATAACTACGAAACGAGCCGAAATTTCTTGGTCGACCGACCGAAGTTCGAGCAGTCGAATAATGTTAAGTACTACTAGTGGTCAGTACGGACAGTCGGAAGTTGGTAGTTCAAGCCAGGTTACTTCTCATAAAGTGGGGCTAGATAACTTAGCGGCCGGGACAACATATTACTATAAAGCTCTCTGGACAGATGAAGATGGGAATACTGGCCAAAGCCAAGAGTTTGTATTTAAAACGGCACCAGCACCAGTATTAAAAGAAGTTAATACAATATCTGTTGGTCTATTTGGTGCGACAATTCAATTCACTACAAAAGACGCGGTTAAGGTGGATTTGAATTTCGGAAGGAATGATTCATTTGGCGGTATTAAATCAATAAACACCTCAAGCTCTGAGTCGGTATATACAATCGCGCTTGATGGGCTTGATGATGGATCGAAATACCTATATCAAATATCACTATACGATTCAGAAGGCGGTAAATATCCTAGTAGCTTGTTCTCGTTCAATACACCGCCGCGGCCACAAATTGCAGATCTTCGATTTCAGCCCGTTAAAGGGGAGCCAACAAGCACGCAGCGTGTAACATGGAGAACGAATGTCCCTACGACTACTACGCTAGACTATGGAAAAATGAGCAGATCGGCGCTCACTATTCAACAATCTGAGCTTAAGACTGATCATGAAGTGACATTACGCGGACTAGAAGATGACAGCGAGTACTATTTACTTGCCCAGGGGCGTGATGCAAACGGCAATCTGGCGACTTCTGATAAGCAAGTATTTAAAACAGCATTAGATACTCGTCCTCCCGGCATTAGCGATATTGTTATAGAGGCCAGCATAAAAGGAACAGGTCCTGAAGCCCGCGGGCAGATTATTGTTTCGTGGACCACGGACGAACCAAGTACTAGCCAGGTTGCATTCGCCGAAGGGTCTAATGTAAAGGAATTCAATAGTAAAACCGCCGAGGATGGGTCCTTAACACTTGAACATCTGGTGGTGGTGTCTGACCTGCCAACAAGCAAGGTGTATAGTATTGCCCCGATATCTAAGGATCGTTCGAATAATACGACCACTGCAGAAACGCAGTCAGCAATTATTGGCCGTGCAAGTGATAACATTCTCAGCCTCGTACTAATGACATTACAGAAGGCGTTTCGGTTATAGATTATGGATAAAAATGGAAGAAAAGAAGTTATAGTCTTAAAAAACATCAAGCAGTCGTTTGTGGTTGGAGACGAGACGGTGAGAGTGCTTAGCGAGAGTAGCTTTAGTATTGAGGAAGGCTCATTCAATATTATCTTTGGTCCTTCTGGTTCTGGAAAGTCTACTTTATTAAACATATTAAGCGGGCTGCAAAAACCAACAGCTGGGTCTGCTACATTTTTTGCCAACGACATATATTCGTTCAAGCCAGACCAACTAGCCTTTTTTAGGGCAAACCAAATAGGTTTCGTTTATCAAACTAGCTACTGGGTTAATTCGCTGAATGTTATTGAGAATGTCTCGATACCCTTGTTCTTTTTAGGACTTATGCGTAAAGATGCAGAAAAGCGAGCTATGGATGCATTACAAAGAGTTGACATGGCGCCATATGCCAAGAAAAGTCCATTGGTTCTCTCGGGTGGGGAGCAACAGCGTGTCGCAATGGCGCGAGCTATTGTAGCCGATCCGGCTTTTATCATTGCCGACGAGCCAACAGGCAGCTTGGATAGCAAAAATGGCGAAATGATTATGTCTCTTCTTCAAAGCTATAATAAAGATCTAAAGCGCACCATTGTGCTTGTTACGCACAATATGGAATATTTGCCGCTTGCTGATCACCTCATAGAGATAACCGACGGTAAATGTGTTTCGCTAGGGAAAGAGAACGCCCTAAAGGTAACAGACAAGCTAATTGCAGAAATGAAGGCGAGAATTGGACGACTGAAACAGGCGGGTAACAAATGATAAGCCACAAAAAATTACCTCGAATACATCACAGAACTATCATGTATATGGCATGGGAAAATGTTCTGAATAAGAAGCTACGATCTTTTCTGACTATACTGGGGGTTATTGTCGGTATTGGCTCTATTAGCTTTCTTGTATCGTTCGCTGTTGGTCTACAGAGAATTGTTATAAAAAACATTGTTGATGATAGAGCCGTCAGGTCAATCGAGATAACTAGTACAAACTCAAAAATCGTTAAGTTAAACAATGATGTGGTAAACAAAATACGTAATTATCCCCATATAGAAAAACTTGGTGTGTCGTATGCGTTTCCAGCGAGTTTGATGGTTAAAAGTGGTGGCATTGACGCGGTAATCTACGGTGTTGATCAGCAGTATCAAACGATGACCAGATTAAGCCTAATATCTGGTCGCCTGCTCACCAAAGAAGATAACAGGAGTGTTGTTATTAGCTCTGCTGCGCTTACCTCGTTGGGCGTTAAGGACGAGAAGAAGATTCTCAATGAAAAAATAGAGATTACCGTCCCGCTGTTATCGCAGAAGGCTAACACGAATGAATTAAAAGATAGATTCACTGTGGTGGGCATAATTGACGCTGGCAAAAATAGCGAAGCGTATGTCCCAGCTGGCGTTTTTCAGGCGGCGGGCATCAGTAATTATAAGCAGGTCAAAATATATACTGACTCAACAAAAAATTTAGCCCAGCTACGTAAGCAAATTGAGTCAAATGGCCTGCAGACGACTTCGCCCGCTGACACTCTGGAACAGATTAACCAATTATTTAAGGTTTTTGCCTTTGTTTTGGCTGGCTTCGGTGGTATTGGTATTTTTGTCGCCATTCTTGGTATGTTCAACACGCTTACCATCTCCTTGCTTGAGAGAACAAAGGAAATTGGACTAATGTTATCGCTGGGTGCACGGCGTCGCGACATGAGAAGATTATTCATGCTAGAAGCTGTCATATTATCTTTTGTTGGTTCTGTGGCAGGTGTGTTGCTCTCGTTGATTGGTGGGCTGGCAGCCAACCAGTTTATTAACATGCGTATGAATAGCGCAAACGAAGATTTTCTTACAGTCTTCTACATGCCAGTATGGCTTGGGTTTGGACTTACTGCTTGCATGGTTGCTGTCGGGCTACTTGTGTCTGTATTGCCCGCTCGTCGCGCCGAGAGGATAAACCCAATCGATGCACTCCGGCGCGAATAATGGTCTGTTTCTTCAACAAAATATATTCGGATATTCTAATTGGCTGAGCATAGAGGTCAGAAACCTTTTTCTAGTGCTGTGCATCTTTTTGGGTTATTCCGAATAATGGGTTGTGATATCTAGAGATGTCAATCTCTTGTGGACCATCTGGCGTCTCGCCGAGCACCGTAACTCTTGTCGCAATCTCATGTGATCCATACAGCTGCCCGACCGCCCATGACCCAGCGCAAAAAACAACCTGTGGCGTAGCATCATTAATATGTAATTCGAAGCGCGCTCCTTTTGTTGCTTGTTGAAAGTCTTTTAGTGCCGCCTGAAATTCATCTACCAGAAGCTCGCCTGTTATACCTTGACGGAAGAGGCTATACAAAGCCTCTCCATGATTAACTACCGTTCCTTGTTGTGTCATTTTTTCCTTTCCAGAAATTAAAAAAACCTCGTTGACTGAGGCCTATTCTAATTGCTGAATATGTATTGTTATTTAAGCATGCTCAATCAACCCGTTGAATTCGGTCTTGCAACACATCATTCTTTGAGTTGAGTGAATCATACGCATGTATACTATATCTAATAATTTTCGGAGTCAAATAATATATCTTTAGCTCTTTAGCACCTAGAGCATTTAATCGACTATTTGGCTGGGGATGAGGGATTCGAACCCCCGATCACGGGACCAGAACCCGTTGCCTTACCACTTGGCCAATCCCCATTAACTGTAATTTACAAGGGGTGATTATACCGTAATACGGATAGCTTTGCCAGGCTATAACAGTACAGTATGCGTAAGTGCTATACTGATTATGTTAACAAAGGATGACTATGCAACAATTTATAAAACGACTGATGATCATAACTAGCTTTATATTAGTAGCTAGTCCGGCGGCTGCAGTATATGCGCACAACGGAGTTGATCATGCACCAGGCTTCCATCATGAATCCAACGAAAACGAAACAGAGGCAGAACAGCAAAAGGACTTAACTGAAAAACAGGCTGAACTGGCTAAGCATCAAGCAGAAATGCGGGCAGAGGCTCAGAAAAAAATGACCGAACGCGCAAGAGAGCTAGAAAAAGAGGGGGAAAAAGAAAACAAGCGAACACCAGAGGAGCGAAAGAAAACTTGCGAAGAAAGAAAAGTAGGCCTGGAACAAAAATTAGCCAACATCAAGAAAAATGCTCAAAAGCATCAAGACAAAATAACCAACTACTTGGATAAGGCGGTGAAGTACAAAGATGACAATAACATTACAGATACTGATGTTGCTGCCGCCATTATCAAAGCTACCGAGGCCAAGGCAACTTCGGCAGCTTCTGTAGCCGCATTGCAGACTTTATCGCCAAGCATTGACTGTGCTAGTGGAGCAGTCGCTAATGATGTGGCAACATTCAAGGCTGCTGCCGAGCAGACACGTAACAACCTGAAGGCTTACCGTGGCGCAGTAAAAGACGTGTACGAAGCACTAGAAAAAGTTAAAGAGTCAACGTCGAACAATAATGGGGCACAGCAATAATGAAAAAAACAACTTTCAATCAAGCAGGTTTTGAGCATGTAACACTTCTAGTGGTTCTGGTGCTAGTGGTGGCTATTGGTGCAGTAGGATTTCGGGTGGCCAACAAACCGACTGTGAAGAATACGGTTCAGTCAAAGACGACGCCAGCAGCTCCACCAGAAACATTAAAGTCAAAATCGGATGTGACGAGCACCAAGAATAGCCTAAACACCGAACAGGTAGAGACCGACCTAAATCCGGCCCAATTGGACAAAGATTTAAGTGACTTGCGTTAGTGCTAGCTGCTTGGTAAAATACAAAAGCTTTAACAACATAATTATATAAAGAGTACGGAGAGAGAACTAGCTCGTTGACCCGTCGGCAACCTACCTATTGGCAAGGTGCTCCATCTAGCCGCAAAGCGGAAAGATATTACAAGTTGTAATCCTTTCAGGCTTGCGGGCAAGAAAGGATTTTTTAATGCCCAAAGTCAAAACATTATTTACCAGCGAGTCTGTGTGTGCCGGACATCCAGACAAAATAGCCGACCGAATTAGCGATGCATTGCTCGATGCAATTCTAACCCAGGATCCGCATGCACGCACAGGTATCGAAACTGTCGCCGGTGCGAATCGTGTAGCTTTGTTCGGCGAAATTAATACCA
>CAYUBG010000002.1:23844-26378 GCA_964442995.1 uncultured Candidatus Saccharibacteria bacterium
TACCACTGCCAAAGTGGACTTCGAGGCCATTGTGAGAAGTACTATAAAAGATTTGGGTTATACCAACCCCGATTGGGGCTTTAGCGATCAGTCGGATTTCGAAAATTACATCCATCAGCAATCACCAGAAATTGCTCAGGGCACTAACGACGACACCGGGGCCGGTGATCAAGGAATGATGTTCGGATTTGCAGTAAACGAAACGCCAGAGTTAATGCCATTGCCCGTGGCAATCGCCCATTCACTGACGCGAAGGCTAGATGAAGTGCGCGAGACAAAAGTTCTTGATTACATCCGACCAGATGGGAAAAGCCAAGTAACTGTGCAGTACGAAGACGGCAAACCGGTTGGGATAGAGACGGTATTGATCGCGACCGCACACAACGAAGACGTAGATGATGAAACAGTCAAAAATGCTGTGTACGAGCAGGTGGTCAAACCTGTTCTAGACGGCTACGGATACAAAATAGCAAGCGATCAATTGATTGTGAATGGTACAGGGACATGGCATATTCCTGGCCCCGAAAGTGATGCTGGACTAACTGGTCGTAAGATCGTGGTAGACACCTATGGTGGCTATGCACGAGTAGGTGGTGGTGCATTCAGCGGTAAAGATCCTAGTAAGGTTGATAGAAGTGGTGCGTATGCAGCGCGCTACATTGCAAAAAATATTGTCGCTAAAGGGCTTGCCTCAAAATGTGAGGTAGGGCTGGCGTACGTTATTGGCCAAGCAAAACCACTCATGAAAACCATTGATGTGTTCGGTACTGGCACAACCAGTCAGGAAGAAATCGAAGCCTTTGCCGAAAGCCTGATCGATACGTCGGTAAAAGGAATTGTGACAAAACTGGATTTGCGACGACCTATTTACCAACAGACTAGCGCCTATGGGCATTTTGGCAAGTCTGACCTTCCTTGGGAAGCTGTGGTTTCCTAGTGCGTCGCTAGATATTGCTAATCTATAATTACAATACTTTCTGCTAGAATATATCTAATAACTATGATTGTGTGGCAGGAATGACATTTGATGGTGATGTAAAAAATCTAGCGGCTACCGTGACGTACATTAATAGTCTATTATCTGAGTTTTTAGATAAAGAACATCAGCATGCGCAGCAGATTGATCCAGCATACGAAAAACTCGTTGCCACCACCAGAGAATTTGTTCTGGCTGGCGGAAAACGGCTTCGGCCATACCTATGCTTAGTTTCGTATATTGGATACGGCGGTACTAATATAGACGATGCTGCAGTAATCGCCTGTGCTTGGGAATTGCTTCATGCTGCCTTGTTGGTACATGATGATATCATTGATCGTGATACTATACGACACGGTCAGCTAAATATCATTGGCAAATACCGACAAGTATACACAAAACAATCAAACACGCTTGCCGAACATTACGCAAATTCCACTGCGCTGCTTGCAGGTGATCTGCTTATTTCTGCTTCGCAGAAAGTAATACTTGATTCACTAATAACTGACGCAAAAAAAATTCACCTCTTGCGTTATGTAAATGATGCAATCTTTGATGTAGGTGGTGGCGAGCTGATGGACACTGAAACAGCACTATACGCAATTGACCAAACTGATGCTCGCAAAATCGCTCACTACAAAACAGCAAGCTATTCTTTTGAGTACCCTATGATTAGCGGTGCATTTCTGGCTGGTGCAAGCAAGCAAGAACAAGAGAAGCTAAAGGTATTGGGCTCTAAGCTTGGTCTTGCGTTTCAAATGATAGATGATCTGCTGGGAGTGTTTGGTGATAAGCAAACAACCGGTAAAACAACCGATGGCGATATCCGCGAGCGAAAGCACACCGTACTTGTACAGCAAGCTTATGCGAGCTTGCAAGGCGCTGATCGTGAAGAACTTGTTTTGCTGTATGACGCTTCGAAATCTCTTAGCGATGATGATATTGTGCGAGTTCGTCAGCTTTTGACCCCGGAGGAAGCCGAGGCGCTGATTGATGAACTGACAATGGATAGTTCGGCAAAAGACATTCTACACGGCATGGTATCAAGGTTACTAAAAAGAGATTACTAATGGATGAACAATATCTTGCAGTTGCAGAACATGCTAGCAAGTATTTAACCAATACATACTCTACATCGTTCGGAACTGCATCAAGACTATTTCCGCACGCGGTACGACAACACATATATAACATCTATGGTTTGGTGAGAATTGCCGATGAAATTGTTGATACCTACGAAGGGAAGGATGCTATGACGGTGCTTGCTGACCTGGAGGCAGAAGTCCACCAGGCGCTAAAACGAAATTATAGTGCCAATATCATTGTTCAGTCATTTGTTCATACCGCCAACAGATTTGGGATCACGAAGGCTTTGATTGGACCGTTCTTTGTAAGTATGCGGCTTGATAGCCCAGATCATAGCTATAAAACAGAAGAATATGAGCATACAAATCGACTAATGTATAAACGAGCCGGCTACCGAGGACAAGATATAGAGCATTATCTTGAACTCGGCCCAGGTTTCTCTAGGTTTCAACATCTAGAATTTCGTTTAAGG
>CAYUBG010000002.1:26388-26658 GCA_964442995.1 uncultured Candidatus Saccharibacteria bacterium
TGAAGTAGTTGGGTTAATGTGCCTGAAGGTGTTTTGTAACGGCAACAAGGGTCAGTACAAAGAGCTTGAGTCAGGCGCTCGTGCGTTAGGTGCTGCGTTTCAGAAGGTAAACTTCCTTCGAGATCTAAAAAATGACTATGAACGATTGGGGCGATATTATTTTCCGGTCGGTTCATATGCTGGCTTTGATGAGGAAATCAAAGCAACAATCATCAAAGATATACAAAGTGATTTTGCTTTAGCAAAAAAGGCCATTCAGCGTTTGCCGCG
>CAYUBG010000003.1:0-14079 GCA_964442995.1 uncultured Candidatus Saccharibacteria bacterium
AGTTGGTTAGAGCGTCTGTTTGTGGCACAGAAGGCCGTGGGTTCAAATCCCATCATTCGCCCCAAATTAAGAGTCGATCCTTAGTGATCGGCTTTTTGTTTGGCCGATGGTATTTTGGAGTATAGTATGGTGTCATGATACAAACCGAAGCCCGTCTTCAAACAGTAGAAAATGTGCGCCAGTATCTAGGCGGAGCCACTGACTTACAGCCTGCCTTCGAAGCCGAGCTTGCAGCCGAACAGTATTTTGGTACAGACTGCGACCAAGAATCACCAACTATCGGCTGCGAGATAGAGCTAAGATGGACAGACCTCTTCCCTGATCTGGCCAAAGAATTCCTCGGCGAGCCAGATGAGAAAGGCATCTACCCTTGCTGGGTTGATAATTTAGATCAAAAAGCACAAAGTCAATTACAGCTACACATCAGCCGGCGCCGAGAAGATGTCTTGCCGATATATCAATCCCTGGAAGCACTCGGCATACCTGCCGGCAAAGACGCAGTCTGGGAGTTTGCATTCCGACCCACCTACTCCGCTCAACTTGCCGCTACTGAAATTGGCCTGTTATTTGCAAATGAGGTATTGCCCGAAGCCAAAAACCCTCTGCATGTTACGCTCGGCGGCCTAGCAATTGACGAACAGGTTTTTGGCTACTTAACGATGTTTACAGAGTTATTTGGCAGTACCGGCCAACGAATTCGTGAAGGGATTCCTCCTGCAGATGGGCCACAAATAAACATGCGTTGGGCACGCAAACTCTCTAGTGGCGGCTGGGCACCCCGCCACAAGTATGAATTTGTCCATCCGGACCTGCAATCTGGAATAGAAATGCGAAGTTTAGTGGCATCATCGGCTGAGCAAACCCACCGCACTTTGGTTGTCGCCCAAACCTTGGGACGGGCGGCATTACAACATGAGAAAGGCCAATCATCTACTTGGGATGAAATAACATACCTGGCAAAATCCATACTACGTAACGCTGGGCTACCTAACACAGCATGGCGCTCACCGGCCGACAAGCCAGAGCTTTGGCAAGATTGGGCCAGCGTATTGGATGATCAAAGTACAGTCGCAAACATGCGTGAAGAAGTCCTAGATATTCTAGATGAGAGCTTTTTGCCAGTTGTTAAACCTGCGGTAAAGTAACACTATGTCCAAACAAGTCAAAATAGTTGTGTTCGTCCCACTTAAAAATGCAGAACCTCTGCGTAAAGCTATAGGTCTGGCAGGTGGTGGCAGTCTGGGCAACTACACGTTTTGCAGCTACAGCATAACCGGTACAGGCAGATTTAAGCCAGGCGACGGAGCTAATCCGCACATTGGGTCAGTTGGCACCCTTGAGTCTGTCCAGGAAGAACGTATTGAAGTTACCTGTAACCAAGAACAAGCCAATCAGGTCATAAAAGCAATAAAGTCAGTTCATCCATACGAAGAAGTCGCGCTGGATATTTACCCGCTACTATCTGAAGATGAACTATGACCTACATCGCTCTACTACGCGGTATTAATGTTGGCGGTAAGGCAAAAATTGCTATGAGCGACTTGCGACAGTGTCTTACAGAAGCCGGACTGAAAGATGTTCGCACCTATATACAAAGTGGCAATGTGGTATTTAATGCAAGCCTCACCTCCACAGAGCTAGTAAAGATTATAGAACGAGCCATTATGGAACAGTTCGGTCTCGAGGTCCCAACCGCCGTTTTTGCAGAGCGACAATGGCGCAAAATCATACAGGCAGCGCCCCCAGACTGGGGCAAGAATCCGAACTGGAAACACAGCTTATTAATATTGCTCACACCATACAACATGGATGATGTAATGGCTACAGTGGGCGAACTAAAGCCCGATATCGAAAGCATGGTGCCGGGCGAAGGCGTTATATATCAATCCATGAGTCGAAAATTATTTGGACGCACCACTACTGGAAAGTTAGCCAGTAACCCAATCTACAAACGTATGACAATTCGCAACTATAACACCTCTGTTAAGCTCCTCTCATTATTAGAGCCGATTGACAATGCATAAAATTGAGGTACAATAGCACCCACTATGTTTTACCGCGTAGCAATCAGCACTAAGACAAAGAAGGCCACAACGGGGTCTTGCTTTGTCATTGCGTAAATCATAAGCAAAATAGCAAACGGCCCCTCCACGCGAGGGGCTTTTTAATACAATAAGAATAAGGAACATTTATGGAAAGAATAGTTTCAAAATTTGGTGGCACGTCCAATAGTACGGCCGAAGCTGTGCAAGCTAGCATGGAACTTGCCGCCGACAGTCAGGTTGTCGTTGCATCGGCACCTGGTGTATTAAGCGCAGAACAACTTGCTGACTTCCCTGTAGACACCTCGGCACCAGCTGAATTGCTACAAAAAAAAGTAACACAACTACTATTGGACGCCCGGCAATATTACGCCGAAACGGGCGAACTGCCAGATAACCACATCGAGGCAATTACTGCTCGCTACCGTGCCATAACTGGCGAGTTAGCCGATTGTGCACTTGGCGCACGATGGGTAGATGCAATTGCTCCGCGCGTTCATCAGGCCATCACAATGGGATCAGACTATGCATCTATGCCAGGTGAGCAGCTCCAAACCGAAATTTATGAATCGGTTGGCTTTGTGCTGCTAGATCCTTCGCGGGCTGGACAAGATTTAGGCAGAGACTATCGTAATTGGGGCCAATGGTTAGCTGAAGCTATCGAGCCCGGACAACGCTACATAATTGGCGGCAATGTTTCCTTCGATGGCCAACGTATGTATTCGTTTGGACGTGGTGGGTCCGATACAACAGCCGCGCTGGTGGCCCGTGCACTTGGCGTCGATGCCTGTGATATTTATAGCGACACCCCTTTGCGATCAGCCCACCCAGATATTGTCGACCCATCGGAAAGCTTTATCCTGCATAACATTACCTACGATGTAGGCCGCGAGCTAGGAGTAAACGGCACTGGTTTAGTTCACCCCGATGCCTTGGCAATCATGCAGGGTTCGGGAATACCAACTCGGGCCAAAAATACTTTTGGGCTAGCTGACGTTTATACAACCTACCACGATGCCCAAGAAGACGAACCCGGCCAAGGCCAGCCAGTAGCCGTCTCACTCATGGAGCAAGTAACCCTTTTGTGTGTACACGAACCAGGCATGCGTGAGAGCCAAGGCCGTATAGCCGATATTAGCCAGGCATTGGCCAATTCTAAGATTAACCTGATCGATTTCATTGGCGATGGTGCGGACAGAGACATCATAATTGTTGAGTGCGACGATCAGGCGGCGTCAGCGGCCGAAATTATTCGTCAGCATTTACGCAACGGCGGAACGGTCACTGGCCAAGAATTAGCCTTGCTAACCTTGGCAGGTTACAGATTGCGTGATAGCTCGCTAGAAATTCAACTACGATTGAATAATCAACGTGCTTTTGGCGAAACTAAATCACCTTTCGCTTTGGTTGGTGAGCACAGCCTGCGCTTCGGTATTGACCGCAACAATGCTCGAGAAGTCGCACGTAGAGTCCACAATCTAGAGGTAAAATCAGATAGCATATAATATCCGGAGGAGAGACACTATGCATTTACACGAACCAATGCCCGAAATGTACGATAGATCACGACTGTTAGTATTGGACTTCAGTAAAATCCCAGATGATATACCGCAAACCGAAGACATAGCTGCATTTTTTGACGAGTGCCGACAGCAAGATATCAATCCTATCCTGCCCGAAAACCGCCAAAACTTTAACCAGCGCATGCTTGCTGCCACCGGCGCCCGATACTTGGTAAGTTTGTACGGCGAAGACCGCACACATATGTTAGCCGGCACCCACCTAGTAGAACAAGGTCGCGTGATTCACTTGGGCATGGATATATTTAGTGCCGAACAAGAACCGGTATTGGCACCAGCGGATGGTCAGGTAGTTCGCGCCGACTACGAAGAAGAAGATCATGGCTATGGAAACTACGTCATTTACAAGCCCGATAAACTGGATCTGTTTATCTTCATGGGACACCTGGCAACCGGGCATGTAGAACCCGGACGGTATGAGGCCGGTGACCAGCTAGGTAAATTAGGCGATTACGTAAACAACGAAAATGGTGGATGGAGCCGACATATGCACCTGCAACTTGCCACTGAGCTGCCACCGGAAGGTCAAACCCCGCCCGGCTACAGCCGGCCAGCAGATTTTGTGCGCAGTAGCCAAACATATCCTAGCCCTCTTACAGTCTTTAAGGACTGGTATATTAGTGGATTAAACCTTCAGTAAATCTTCAAAATAGATTAGTAAGATTAGTGTGTTGCCTGGATCCGGCAACAACAAATTAAGCAAAGGGGGATTATTATTAAGCAAACTATTAAACGTACTTTACTTGTGGGTGGCGCGATTGTATCGGTAGGTGCTGCAAGTGTAGCTGGTATGGGTGTTGCTTCGGCGGCCTCAAACGGCTCGAGCAGCAACAGCCTAGTCGACAAGATAGCCACAAAGTTCGACCTAAAGAAGGATGATGTGCAAAAGGTCTTTGACGAAGAGCACGCCGCTCGACAGACCGAGCGACAGCAGAAGCTCAAAGACCGATTGGACCAAGCCGTAAAGGACGGCAAGATTACCCAAGATCAGGAAGATAAACTGATCGCCAAGCTCAAAGAGCTCGAAGCTGATCGCCAAGCCTTTAGGGAGCAGAAGGAAGAAACTCAAGCCGAGCGCGATGCGCACAAGGCAAAGATGGACGCCTTTAAACAGTGGCTAGCCGACAACAAAATACCCGAAGATCTCGCCCGACCAATGGGAGGCAGAGGTCATCATGGCATGGGTATGATGCATGACGGCGACACGCCGCCAGCAAACTAAGCAACTTCTAGCGATAGCTGGATAGGAGGGGTGCATGTAACACAGCCACCGGTTTTGCCGGTGGCTTTTTTACTACAAGACATTGACAATGTACGTGCTATATTGAAACGGATGAGGGTACTACTTGCCGGCCACATGCCCAGGGACGACGCTATGGCCATGCATTTAGCACCAGAATGCCAATTGTTTGTAACCGGCGATTTCATAAATCCAGGCCTTATCGAAAAAGCACATGCCAGTGGTGGTGAATATTTTTTGGCGCCAAATGGCATAACTGACGTCGCATGGCTAGCCAAGCTGGCTGTAGCTGCCGAGGTTGACATGTTTATAACCAACTCCGATGATGCTCTAGCGGCCGGTGCGGTAGATGCCGTCCACGAAGCAAATCCCAGCCTACTAACCCCCTGCCCCACACAAGAACAGTCACGCATCGAGTGGGATAAGTTTATGTTACGAGGTATTTTGGATGAGATCGACCCAAGTTTGAACCCATGGTACCGAACAGCATCCGACGCCGAAACTGCCGCTCGTGCCATTCGTCAGCTACAAATGCAAGGCATGGAAGCTGTCGTAAAACCACGTAACTTAGCCGGCGGCAAGGGAGTAAAGGTGCAGGGTATGCCCGGCTACGAAACGCACGAAGATCTTATTCGATATGCCGAAAAGGTCTGGAAAGACCCTGCTCAAACTGGGATGGAAATCAACGAAAAACTAGAAGGAGTCGAGTTTACCATTGTAGCCAGTGGCGATGGCAAAACGTTGATCATACCTCCAACAACGTTTGATTATCCGTATCGTGAAGATGGAGATAATGGCCAAGGCACGGGTGGTATGGGGAGCTTTACTATGGGTAAAGATCGGCTATTGCCATTTTTGGACCAATTAACATATGACAAAGCCGTGTGGGTAATGCAAGAAATCAACCGTAGAGGTTACGGGTACCCTGGCGCCATGTATGGTAATTTTATGGTGACTAAAAATGGATTAAAAATGATCGAAATGAACGCCCGCGATGCGGACCCAGAAAAGATGAATCTGTACGAAGTCATGGACCCATCAGTAAATCTATTAGACAGTCTCGTCCAAGCCGCCCAAGCAACCCTGCAACCTGATAGTCTGCGTTATACCGAACAGGCCTCGACCGTCACCTACCTAGTCCCGCCAGAATACGGCCGTGATCTCCCACCGCAAATTCATGAATTTGAAATCGACCCCGAGCAAATTACTGCCACTGGGTGTCGAGTGTATTTTGGGAGCTGTGAAAAAATCGGTAATAATGTTTACAGAACCCTTGGCACCTCAAGATCGCTTGCCATTGCCAGTACGGGCGCAACTCCATGGCAAGCCAAAGCAAACATCGATACTGCATTGGTCAACGGTTTAGCTGGCACACTGGAACACCGGAACGATGTCGGCGACAAGAAGTATATCGACAGCCTACGCAGTCGACTCGGATAGTCTAATCTACATCTGTTATAATATAGGGAACGAACTAAGAGGAGCTTGCTGTGCTAAAGAAAATTGGCCGATTTTTTTCCGAGTATAAACAATTTGGATTTGTGTTATTTAGCTTAATCCTTGCGTTTATATTGTTACTTAGCGGCTACAACAAAGCTGCAAACATCGTACTCGCCACGAGCGCACTCATTAATGTCATACCGCTCGTCTGGGGCATGATCCAAGATCTGCGCATGGGAACGTACGGAGTAGATATCTTGGCAGCAACAGCAATTATCAGCTCAGTATTATTCAGAGAGTACTGGGCCGGCATGGTTATTGTATTTATGCTAACCGGTGGTGAGGCGTTAGAGGATTATGCAGAAACCCGTGCCAAGGCAGAACTCAGCGCACTACTGGAGAGGGCACCGACAAAGGCGCATATTTTTCGTGGACGAAAAGTCGTAGATGTGCCAGTAAACGAAGTCGTGGTTGGCGACAAAATACTGATAAAGCCAGGTGAAGTTGTACCCGTAGACGGTACAATCGTAGAAGGTACTGCGAATATGGACGAATCAAGCCTGACCGGTGAAAGTTTACCGGCAGCCAAAACAGTTGGCCAGGATGTACTTAGTGGCAGTATTAGTACTGATGGTGCTATAACTGTAAAAGCACTGCATAATGCAGAGGACAGCCAGTATAGCCAAATCATCAAACTAGTAAAATCCGCCCAGGCCAGCAAGGCGCCTTTTGTGCGAATGGCAGACCGTTACAGCATCCCATTCACTCTGTTGGCCTTTACCATTGCACTTGGCGCTTGGGCACTCAGCCACGAATCGATTAGATTCTTGCAAGTGCTGGTTGTTGCTACTCCCTGCCCACTCATCCTAGGTGCACCAATTGCACTTATATCAGGGATGAGCCGTGCAGCCAAACATGGAATCATCATCAAGACCGGCTCTGCCCTAGAGCAACTCGCCACCATAAAGACTATCGGCTTCGACAAAACCGGTACACTGACAAAAGGCCGCCCGGTTGTCCAAGAAATTACAACTTTTGGTAAGCATACAAAAGCGTCAGTACTCGGTCTTGCTGCTGCACTCGAACAAAGTAGTGGGCATATATTAGCAAAAGCAATCATACATAAGGCCGAGAACGAAGGTATTAAAATCGCTAAAGCAAAGCAGGTAACCGAAGTGCCCGGTAAAGGCCTAGAGGCCCACGTCAAGGGTCACAATGTACTAGTAGGGCGACTAAGCCTAATGAAGGAAAAAAACGTGCAAACTCCCACTTCGTTTAAGGCAAGTCAGGTCGACGGGACATCTGCACTCGTTGCTATTGATGGCGAATTAGCCGGAATCATCAGCTTTGTCGATGAAATCCGCCCAGAGACCAAGAAGACATTATCAAAACTCAAGCAACTGGGCATCAAACACATGTTGATGGTGACTGGCGATAACAAAGCAACAGCCAATAAAATCGCAAAACAACTTGGCATTGACCAGGTTGAAGCAGAGGCACTTCCTGCAGATAAGTTACGTGCAGTAGAAGCCGTACCAAATAAGCCTGTCGGATTTGTCGGTGATGGCGTTAACGACGCGCCAGTACTTACAGCCAGTGATGTAGGTATAGCCTTGGGTGCGCGAGGTTCGACAGCTGCAAGCGAATCAGCTGACGTAGTGATCATGGTAGACAACATCGAACAAGTCGCAACCGGCGTGCAGATAGCAAAGCGCACGTTCTTTATTGCAAAACAAAGTATATTAACCGGTATTTTCTTGAGTGTTATACTGATGTTTATTTTTGCCACTGGCAAATTCAAGCCAGTCTACGGCGCTGCTATTCAAGAAGTTGTAGATGTCGTTGTGATACTTAATGCGCTCCGAGCGCATGGCAGCTGGAGCAAAAAACTCACCCTTACAGGGCGCCAAAAAGCCCTATAAAAACAAGTGGTACCAGTAGGTTATCGATACCAAAAACCCCGACGTTTTCGGCCAATGTTGTTCCTATGGGCAAAAGTAGTAACACCAACCACGCACTATCGGTCAGGGTAGGACCAACCACCAGCATTGCACACAATGTCAAGACCATAGAAGTCACAAAAAATGCTACGGTACCGGCAAGCGATTTGCGCTGCCCAAATACTGTATAGCTATTATGCTTCCCAAACCTGACGCCCACCAATGCGGCAAATGCATCGGCAAGCGCCAAGTGTAGCACCGCAAGCACAAACACCCATCGTGCTTGATGAGTGATAATTAGTAATATGATGCCGAGTGGGTAAAACAATTCACCCCAACTCAGTCGAGCAATGGCGCGCTGACTACCAAACACCTTAAACTGCCGCTCCAGCAGTACAGCCACTAAGAACACTAGTTCCAAGTAGATAATGCTCTGCCAGCTTACAAAAAAAGGCCACGTAGCAACATACAGTCCGTGCGTAATATGTACAATTTTGCGCGCTGTTTCTCCATCCAATCGTTTTGTTCGATAAAGATACTCAATGAATGATACGGCGAGCCCAGCCAGAACAAGACTAACAAGAACTTCAAGCATGACAACTATTGTACGCCTTTACTGTGTTATACGTCGATACTATTCGAACAACTGGCCCTGCGAACTCCGTATCTCTACAAAACACTCTCCAGAGGTTCCAGGAACCATGTCTATGCTTACTCCAGCACTTAAGCCACATTCTAATTTTGGGCAAAAATTACCCGCACTATATCTACCTGCAAAACCTTCACAGGTATCCATTAGTTGCCTGTAGCGTCTTCTCCCCGCCTCAACACCGTCATCACCTTTCACGGCTTCAAATGCCTCTTTTATACAGTATGATGCAGCGGTGCATGTACCAGTTGTTTCTTTGGTACCGTTTGCAATATCTGTGGTTACAGCAACGTCACAGCCACCAATTGTGCATTCCAAGGTCTGAACAGTTCTAGAAAATTCATCACCCAATAGTTCGATTAATCGATCACGTTTTGCATTCACCACCGGATCATCGGATTCATAGCCAATCAAACTTAACAAACAAAATCTGCCACGAGGCTCTTCGCCCACAAGTGGATATCGATCTAACGTATACCTTTTAATATTGTTATCGGCAATCTCAGACATAAGCCTTCCTGTTCTTTTAAACGAGTTTGTCGTAATTCATCGAAAGATGCAAGCATATGCAGGATAATGGTCGGGGTGAGAGGACTTGAACCTCCGACCTCAGCGTCCCGAACGCTGCGCGCTAGCCGACTGCGCCACACCCCGACAACACGGCAAGTATAGCAAATTACAATAGTGGGTATCTGTAGTAAATATTGTCATTGCAATGGCCAGTAAAAGGATTATATTTAATTCATCACAATGCGTATTTTTCGCCGTCATCCCGAGAGACCGGAACTCATTCCCGAAGCACAATGGACCAACCCATTTGGCGATGTTGCCATAGAGACCAACAAGATTTTAGCCAGCCTTAGTATTACGATGCTAAGTGGAGAACTAGTAACCGCGACTATAAAAACCGCCGAGGCTCTCCACCCGATCATAGTTCGCAAAGTAGCGTTTGACGCGTTAGCCCATTGGCTAGTCGATACCCGAAGAGGCAGTTGTGATGCATTAGCAAGGGTACAGGAGTTTGTCGACATATTAGTGCCCGCCGAGGCTATTGCCCAAGCCGAAGAAGCCACCGAAGCCCATAGCCAAAAACTTCGACACAGCCTTCATCTACTAGAGGCAAACAACAACGATTACGATCAGGCTATCAAAGCAGGCATAGAGATTATTAGCCAATCAGTTCAAGATACCTATACCGATGCTTGCACTCCAGAAATCCAAGCCAAGCTTGGCCATGAATTCGAGTCCTGGGTGGTCACCAACTAAAACGAGCCTCCGAGGAGACTCACATTAGTTGGTCGGGGTGAAAGGACTCGAACCTTCGACCTCGCGGTCCCAAACCGCGCGCGCTAGCCAACTGCGCCACACCCCGACGTTTGAACGAGATTATTATACCTGTTTTACTTCGGTGAGTACAGGGGCTTATTTAATATACGTAAGAAGTTCGGGAAACTTATCGAATCGTTTATCAAGTTCATAGCTAAAATGTTGCATGTTTGTTAATAACTTAAATTCGGCACCTAAGTTCTCGGCAATTGCTTTCGCACCCTCAAGAGGACAATAGGGATCATTATCTGAATGAACTACGACAAAGCGTTTTGCCTTGTTTTTGACCTTGTCATAATCAATTGGCACGTTTAAGCCATGAAGCACATTCCAACCTAAGTCACCCTTAAATACTCCTACCAAAATCACTGTGTCTACCGTTACTTCATCAGGTAAACGCTCTAACACAGCCATGGCCTCAACCGCTCCTGAGGAGTGGCCTATAATCAAACTGTCTGTAAAGTTCCAGCCCTTGGTAAGTAAAAAGTCATTGTAGACATTTATATCTGGCTTATCCGATCCCGGTAAATCTGGAACCCAGACATTATAGTTCCTGACTTCTAGCTCGTCCTTTAACCAAGGGAACCAATTGCTGGTATGATTACTTCCTGTGCCATGGAGAATAAGTGCATTTTTCATTACTTTCCTTTCGTAAACCAATCAGGTACGGGTAGGTTAAAGTTGATTTCTGAGATCATGGATATGTGTTCATCTTTGGTGATGGCTGGATATTGTTTGCGATATGCCGTAGTAACGCTACCAAATACTGCGTCACCCCAGTTAAAACCCAATTGTTGCGCCACATCTTTAACACGTTGTTTACTTGGGCCTTCTATCTCGATAAATGGTTCGAGCCACGGCCACTCATCAAGTACCACTTCTACATCACCGTACTGCCACGTCTCACGCCTAGTTTCTTGATCTGCATGAACCACAAAACCAAGACTTTTAAAAATCTCTATGGTTTTTTCGTAACTACTAACAGTCGTCTCTATCTCGTGAGCCCCACCAAATTCATTTTCTACACTTGTTTTGTAAGTTAGCGTAACTTTGTCACCTTCGTCACGAACGCGTACCCACGCATTGCCAGAGGTCTGCATTCTACGATCCGGGTAGTCCAACACCACCCGACGCATAGCTCGCATAGGCTGTTCTAGCTTAGCTCCAAGTTTTTCGAGTTTCCGACGCACGTCCTCAAATTGAACATTAAGGAACTTAACTTCTATCTCTGTTTCCATGGCTTTATTGTAACGCACTAATTAATTGGTGGCTTTTTGGTCACCCGACTTCCAATACCGAATACCACACCAAGCAAACCGATTACCACTCCAACAAACACTTTTGCAAGTAGCGCCACAACAACGCCAACGAGCAACAACGCTATAGCAGAACCTAGTAATTGCTTGCTTAGACTGGGAGTTGGTGGCACTTCTAGTGGATGATCGGCCATAATTATTTCGCAAACTCAATTGCACGTGTTTCGCGAATCACGTTTACCTTGATCGTGCCAGGATACTGCATGCTGGCTTCGATCTTAGTGGCGATGTCGCGAGCCAGTTTGATAGCGCTAAGGTCATCGATTTGGCTTGGCTTAACAAACACGCGGACTTCACGTCCTGCACTGATTGCATAAGATTTATCAATACCAGGGAAGCTATTTGCAACATTTTCAAGCTCTTTCATGCGTTCTGCAAAGTTCTCGGCACTGATGTTTCGGGCGCCTGGACGTGCTGCACTGATCGCATCGACAACACGAACGATAAGAGCTTCGGTAGTAGTTGCCTCCACGTCATCATGGTGCTGTTCTGCAGCAATAGCTACTTCTTCTGGAGCACCATATTTGCGAAGCATCTCTCCACTAATATGATGGTGCTTGCCTTCCATCTTGTGCGTAAGTGCCTTGCCAAGATCATGTACCAAGGCAGCGTACTTGGCAATTCGTACATTTGCACCAACTTCTTCGGCAATAATACCGGCAATATGCGCCATCTCGGTTGAATGCTTGAGCACGTTCTGACCGTAACTGGTTCGATACTTGAGCTCACCAAGTAAATGCAAAACTTCTGGTGGAATACCGATTACTCCAACTTCACGCGCAGCGTCTTCTCCGGCATGAACTATATCTTTTTCGACTTGCTTTTGTGCCTTGGCAACAACTTCTTCAATGCGGCCCGGGTGAATACGACCGTCCTTCATGAGCATCTCTAAGGCCTGGCGTGCAACCTCACGACGGACAGGGTCGAACGAGCTAAGAATCATCATACCTGGTGTGTCATCAACCATGATGTCAACGCCAGTTGCTCGCTGCAAGGCTTGTATATTTCTGCCTTCTTTACCGATTATTCGACCCTTCATCTCATCATCGGTCATTTTGACGGCTGTTACCGTGCGCTCGGCAGTTACTTCACTTGCCATACGCTCCATGGCACCCACAATTATTGCCCCGGCTTTTTCTTCAGCAGACATCTTGGCTTCGTTCTGTAGCTTGTTCACTAAGCCCAAGAGATCATTTTTAATATCTCGCTCGGTCATTTGCATGAGCTTACTGGCAGCATCTTCTTTGCTAAGTTTGGCAATTTTTTCGAGCTTTTCTTGCTGCTTGGTACGAATAGAACGAATTTCGTTCTTTAGATCTTCGACCTCGTCCTCACCCTTGCGGAGTGCTTCGCTTCGCTTATCGAGTGAGTCAAGCTTTTTATCTAGCGCTTCTTCACGATCCAAGAGTCGCTGCTCAATCTCCTTGAGCTCTTTGCGGCGCGTCTGCTCTTCTTTGCGAGCTTGTTCTGCCAGCTTCAATGCCTCTTCCCGAGCATCTGCAATTTGTTTTTTACTCTCTTTTTTTGCTTTTTCTAGTTCTTTTGCTGCGGCATCCTGTGCTGAGCCAAGTTTACGTTTTGTAATGACGGTGCTTGCTCCAAAGCCAGCGCCAATACCAGCAACGGCCAAAATAATGCTAATTGGTTCCATCTTTGTTTCCTTTCTATCTGTACAGCTGCCTGCTCGTACATCACTATCACTTCATTAGCACGGCTACAAACTGTCTCGGTCAAATTAAATAATGCAACATGGACTAGCTCCCAAAACTGCTTTTGTCCTACCTAAATAATAGCGTTAAACGACACTTTGCTCAAGTTAAACTATATCTGTACTGCGTAGATAACTAGTCGGTCTTGATAATGCATATTTGAGACTGCACCAGTACAGGTAATTAAGTTCAAGCCAGCTTTCCCCGGCGTTGCCGAGAGCAACGTCTTTGCCATATCTACATTATCGGCCGACTGTTTTTCGGACGAAGCTACCTGAAATTTAAATAATCGTCCATCGCCACGCTCAACCTCTATAACATCTCCTACGACTAGTTTTTTCAGGTCATAGAATGCACCAAATTGCGTAGGCCCAGCCACATGTCCAGCAAGTAACATAGCGCCCGCTTCTCCCGGTTTTGAACTGCCATCATACCAGCCAACGGTATGAATATTGTCGGGCGCCTTAAGAGCACCTTTATTACTAATGGTAGATCGCTTGATCATGGCGTTTACATTCAGTTTTGGAATACGGACATATTTAGGCAAATCAGGCGCTACAGAATATGATGCACTATTTGGTTTTGTCTCATCATATTGAATTGCACCGTCATCATTACTTTGCTGAGTGGTAGCAGATTTAACCTGTGCAGCCACCATTTTATTGGTTCGCCAGCCCATAAATGATATTACTAAGCCCATAAATACCAATGTGATTGCGGCAAAAGAGGTCACAAATGAAGCGGATGGCTTGAATGACTTCTTGGTTTTCAGGTTAGGCTTATCGACGAACTGGCGCGCTAACGTACTGGATGGCTGATATCGTTCAACCGATGGGG
>CAYUBG010000003.1:14089-18827 GCA_964442995.1 uncultured Candidatus Saccharibacteria bacterium
GGGTAGGTACGATCCGAGAAGTTGTACGTGCCGTCTTGGCCAGCCCATGGAACTGCGGTTTTTCTTTGGGCGCTAAACTCTGTTGCTGGTTTGTAAGTTGGATGCTATCCTTTTTGGCTGATGTAGAGAATATGTCGCTGATGCCACGCGATTGTACAAAAGGTGTTGGTCGTTGGATATAGTTCAATCTGTCTCGCCTATTCATGCGAGCTGCCAAACTAGAGCTATTTATTCCTAATTCACTTACCGACATATTTGTTTTTGTTTTTTGTTTATTTTATGAACAATCTATCGTCGAACTTTTTTAGTAGCATACTTTCGGCTAATCATAAGCAGCCCGATGGCTATGGCAGCGCTGCCAGCCAAGGTTACTACAGGGTTAGCAAATAGCATACTAATACCAGTGTCTGGAATGGTCGGCACCGAGACAACGCTCAACACTACGTCGTTTCCGTCTCCCCCTTTGTAGGATACTTTGAGCACATAACCGTCGACAGTAAAGGTAGCGCCCTCGGCTAGGTTTTTGAATGTACCCGTCACCGCGTCACTGCCATCATTGTTAACGATAGTAAATACATCGCCCGCCTTTGGCTTGAAGCCATTGTATCGTGAGACGGCCAACGAGGTTGCAGTTCCAAGGTCTACCGTGCCGGTCACATTTAGCTGATCGAATTGTCCGGATGCAGTGCCACCGATTTCGGCCTGATATTCACCGCCGGTAAAGCTCAGGTTGCCCGTATTTAGTACGCCAGGGCTCATGCCTGGTGCAATAGCGCCTGATTCCATAGAAACCGCACCAACCGTCCCAGTGCCCTTTAATATTCCTCCCGAAATTGTTACGTCACCGTACGTACCAGTAACCAAAGCGATGTTATTGACACTAACAAAAATTCCATCACCAGGATGGCTGCCTTCGTAAGTGGTCGTTAGTACGCTTGCGGTAACTGTCCCATTTTGCGAACCAGAAGTGTTATTTGAAGATGCAATAATTACAGCCGACTCACCACCTTGATCTGGTGAAATTGTATGATTACCGCTTAAATCGCCGGTGATTTTTAGTGTTACACAACCATTAACCTTAACATCTGCTCCAAGTGTAATTGCGCCAGACAAAACCAGAGTAGGCGAGTTATTACACACGCCTGCCCCCCCAGATCCGAGACCATGTATTAGATTTGCGCCAATATACATTGACACAGTATTAAGAGTTAGTGAACGGCTTATGGTCTGAGGGCTTGAGGTACCGTCAAAACCAAGTACTAAATCAACCGAGGACGGTATCGTTATATTCGAACTGCCAGACCCAAAACTTGACGGAGCATTGGCAATAACACTCCCGGTATTAGCTAATGTAACACTCCCGCTGAATGAATTGGACTCTTGCGCCAGTAGTAGGCTTCCCGTTCCAGAGGTTGTTATACCGCCTGTGCCGCTAATAACACTCTTTAGCAAAACGGTTGCATCGCTTGATCCAAACGCTACCGTAAGCGTATGGCTAGACAAATTAAGGGTCTTTGAACCATCGCTTTTCCCTAATGTAACCCAATTATTGCTACCGCCTGCCAAACTTAGCGACTGATCTGCTGTTAAAGTAATATTTAGCTCAATTGTCGCGTTTATATTACTCGAATTTATTATCCCTCCCGCTAGTTGTATGGCATTGCCGGTCACAGCATATGAGCCGCTGCCACTCCCGCTGAATGTAATACTATTAAAGCTTGTATCTGCAGTGAAGTCGTTTACTACCGTTTTGTCACTCACAGTTGCCGGAAAAACCAGGTCGTCATCCGCACTTGGGGCCGAACCTCCCCAGTTAGCGGCTGTCGACATATTCGTGTCTCCGCCGCCACCAGTCCATGTTGCCGTCGCAGCTAAAGCTCGACCACTACGCAAAAATATACCGACAGCCAATGCCAGTACAAACAGAAGCAGTTTTTTTGTTTTCATTTTTTCCTCGTTTTTGTTGTTTAAAGAACTTGATCTAAGCGTAAGCGTGATCTGTTAGCTTGTCAAGCGCTTTTTATGCTGGTGTTGATTTATGTACAACTATTTTCGTTGCTGGGTAATGTGCGGGTCTGCACCATAGTTGGGCAGGACCTGCTCTTGCCCATTCCCGGCTAATAATTCCTCTATTCCTGTCGCTTGCCAGCCAGATCCCGTTACCCCAGCAATCGGAATCTGATTGGCATAGGCCAAGGCATTGGCAACGCTCAAGCCTATCCGCAAACCCGTAAAGCTGCCCGGCCCACTATAAGCCACAATGCCCTCGATATCTGACCAAGTTTTACCGCGCTGTCCAAGAATTTGTGCAATTTTTTGGTGGATGCTTTCTGCTAATTGCCGATGAGCATGCCACGATTCGTATAGCAACTCAGTAGTGTCGTTATATAGACCAATCTCTGCTTCTGGATTATCGGTACGGAGTGTTAGGATCAACATACCTGCATTGTAACAGAGATGGACTAGTTTTCTTTTTCGATTTGCGTATCAGAGCAGCGTGATTGAATATCGATCGATACATTTCTATCTGAGTCGCCAGGCTTGATCTGTTGCACATCATATATTTCTGGCTCAAGTATCTTAATCCGGCTAGTCGGCACCCCCGCACGGACAAACTCGTCACGGACTTTCGCCGCTCGTTCGTTGGCAAGTTTTTTATTGTCTGCCGAATTACCGGTGCCATTAACGTCCTTAATCTGACCCTGAAGCTCAATATTCCAATCTTTGTTGGTCAATCCTGCAAATGCCTTTTTATAGTTAACAAACTCCTCGACAACCTGATCAGCATATTCGTAGTTTGTTGAGTCGGGCTTAAAGAACACCGAAGAACCATACACATGGTAAACACCATCAATATCTTTGAGGGTGTAGGCATCTCCCTGCAACGCCGTTAGGTCTGCCTTGGATAGGCAATTTGCATATTTATTTGTAGATGTTGAAGGCGTGTTGGTGGTTTTCGATGAATTTGTAGATCCAGCGTTTGTTTTAGTCTTGCCTTGTGATTTGTTCAAGACGAAAAAGCCAGCCACAACCGCCATCACAAGAATTACGATCCCTGCGCCAACTGCAATCCACACACTAGCCTTACTACCTTGACTGACTGATCCAGTAGGCGCCAGAGCAGGCATTGGTGTCTGGCTTTCCCCGACCGCAGGTGCATTGCCCACAACAGGTGGTACTGGAGTTGGTGCTGTAGGCTGCGTATTGTTTATTGGCGTATTTGGTTCCATGAGTACAGGTTCCTTTTTGGTTATGGTATTTATTGTATGCTAATTAGCTTACCAAAAATAGTTACAGCCCTTGCACCGTATAATCCAAATCTGGATGATACGAAACAGTTATCTGACGCCTATTATCAGAAATGGCTTGAATCGCTATTTTTAGCCGTTTGACGGGCAGTACGTCGCGCACAACATCACTCCACTCAACAACTACAACAGAATTCTGATCATCTAATATCTCGGCAAGCTCGTGCTGCATAAGCCCTGCATCCGGTAAACGATAAAAGTCATAATGCACGATATCAAATTGGGGCGCTTTATAGGTGTTGCTGATTTTAAAGGTTGGGCTTGATACATGCGAAGTGCTTCCGGCACCCCGCGCTAAGCCACGTGTAAAGGTGGTTTTTCCACCGCCTAAATCGCTCGATAGCTCAATAACTTCACCGCCTTTAAGCCTTTGCCCCAACCGCTCTGCTAGCTTTTCCGTTTCTTCTACGGATTCGGTAATAAAGGTTAGTGATGTCGTGTCTGTACTCATATAAACCATATAGTACCGCGAGCCCACTAACTCCAGCAAGGACGGCACTATGCAGTTTTACTATTAGAACAACCGTTTCTCTTCGTCTTGCTACTGCTATACTGAGAAGGTAATTATGCTTTTACTTACAAACACATTACTGGGGCGCAAGGTGATGAGCCTCCGCAACGGCAGGCCCGTGGCGGTTACCATCGAATCGATCATCAATCCAAACAACCTTAAGATCGAGGGATTTTACTGCCACGATTCAATCGATAAAAAGATCTTGTTGGTCCTCTTGAGCCAAGATGTACGTGATATTTTACCAGCTGGAATCGTGGTCAATGATCACGATGTACTGTCTGATCCAGCAGACCTAATCCGCTTAAAATCTATTCTTGATCTAAACTTCTCGCTCATTGGCAAACCAGTATTTACCGAGCAAAAAAAACGCTTGGGCAAGATCAATGATTACGCGTGCGACGCAGAGACAATGTTCATCCAAAAGCTGTATGTTGGCCGCCCCATTGTAAAAAGCCTGTCTGCAGGTAGTCTGAGCATAGATCGTAATCAAATTGTCGAGATAACCAATCGTAAGATTGTCGTGAAAGACCCGCAGCAGCTGCAGCGCGCTAGCGCCGTTGCGCCGGTACTAAATACTGTTCCGGCAGCCTAGCCTTCTCTTAGTACCTGTTTTATGTCGTCGTAGTTAAATCCTTGGCGCAAAAGATAGGCGATAAGCTTTTGATCGTCGGCAAAGCGAGCGATCTTTCGCTTGCGGGTAATAAGATCGCCTAGTATTGCACGCTCATCGGTGGAGTCGTTAGCTAAGCTTGACTGTATAACTTCGTCCGGTATATGTTTTTGGCGAAGCTCCATCTGGAGCCGACGAGTACTGGTGCCTTTTAGTAACCGGCGATTATCTATCCACATACGTGCAAACTCAGCGTCATTTAGTAGATCAATTGTATACAACCGCTGAATAATTTCTTCAATAAGT
>CAYUBG010000003.1:18837-26215 GCA_964442995.1 uncultured Candidatus Saccharibacteria bacterium
AGGATCGTAGCCTTTTCTTTTGAGGTAATCACGAACCTCCCATTCACTTCGTACTCGCCGAGCTATCTGGCCAAGGGCCTGATTGTACGCCTTGTCCCGTTGCGAAGTATCTTTTAGCGCTGCAAGTTCTTGTTCATTAAGTTCTTGGCCCACGAACAAGCCATTAGCTAATAGAGCAGACTCGCTCAAACTAAATACATACTTTTGATCCACGTACACCGAATAGCGATCGGCACGTTTTTGCTGCTGTTTGATATGACTAATCTTCATTACACTACCAAAGCACTAAGCGTGTATATCGCGCCAATTGCCCAAACAGCCTCTATAGCCCACCCCCAATGTCGCTCGCCCCACTGAATTTTTTTGTGGAATCGTGAGAATGCATCTTGCGGCAAACTAAATCGCCGACCATGAAATCTGTCGTACAAAAGCTTTAACCCCCAAACCGAATCAGGAGAGAACGCAGCTAACATACAGGCAAGGACCAACCAATTACGTGTTACGAGCGCTAGCGCAAGAACAAGTACTACGGTACACACTGCATCAACCACCAGCATTGGCTTAAGCGATTTATACTCATGTCGTCTATCCATAGGCACACCGTAGTGCGGTAAAGTATCCAGGATAAAGTGGCTCGCAAACGCTACCGGCAGCGCAATAGCTGGCTGCTTCACAACCAAGGCGATCACCGCTCCAGTAGCCATATGATTAAATCCTGTCATGCCACCCCTAGCCTTTACTCCTTAACAGAGTCAGCGACCATTTTAGCGATTTCATCGAGAACTTTGGGGTTTTCTTCGAGGTATTTCTTGGCGGCTTCGCGACCTTGGGCTATCTTGGCGTCTTTGTAGGCAAACCAAGCACCGGATTTATCAACTACACCATGCTCAACTGCAAGGTCGAGTACGTCGCCACTGCGTGAAATACCTTTGTTGTACATGATATCGAACTCAGCTTGACGGAATGGTGGTGCAATCTTGTTCTTGACCACTTTTACACGCGTTCGGTTACCGATAATCTCTTCGCCAGCCTTGATCTGAGCAATACGACGGATGTCCATGCGTACCGAAGCGTAGAATTTAAGCGCGTTTCCACCGGTTGTCGTTTCTGGATTACCGAACATCACACCGATCTTCATACGTATCTGGTTGATAAATATAACGGTGGCTTTACTACGACTAATTACCCCAGTTAGTTTGCGAAGTGCCTGGCTCATAAGCCGTGCCTGTAAGCCCATATGGCTATCACCCATCTCACCTTCGATTTCAGCACGAGGCACGAGTGCAGCTACAGAGTCTACTACAATCAAATCGACGGCGTTACTTCGGACTAACGTTTCGGTTATTTCTAGTGCCTGCTCCCCATTGTCTGGTTGGCTAAGTAGTAGATTTTCAGTGTCCACGCCTATTCGTTTTGCATAGGCAGGATCAAGCGCATGCTCGGCATCAATAAAGGCAGCCGTGCCGCCCTGTTTCTGTATTTCGGCAATAGCGTGCAGGGTTAGCGTAGTCTTTCCGCTCGATTCGGGGCCGTAGATCTCGATGATACGCCCTTTTGGAATACCGCCACCAAGGGCAATATCGAGCGATAGGCTGCCTGTCGGTATGCACTCTACTTTTGTTTGATGCGACTCGCCCAACTTCATGATCGAGCCTTTACCAAACTGTTTCTCTATTTGATCTAGAGCAAGGCCCAATGCTTTGGTTTTGCCAGAGCTCTCACCTGCCGTGCTAGCCGATTCTTTAGATTTCTTTTCTGCCATAGTGTTACCCTCCTAAAATTATAAAAACTATGTTTATTGCTCCAACCTTGGCCATGGCAAGCTAAGACTGTGTCTGCATAGTATACCAACAACTAAGGCTTGTTAAATACTAATGCCTACTAATACAAGAAACGTAGCTATGGCAATCACCCTAGAACTTGCTTATGCTTTGGCATATAATGATCGGTAACTATGCGAATTTCTGATGCTTTGGTGGAGAAGCTCTTGCAAGAACTCGGCACGACAACTGCCGAACAGATTAATAATCTCCGCGAACAAGAAAAGGCCGAGAAAAAACCACTACAAGACTTGGCTATAAAGAATGGGCTAGTGTCGGAACGCGATCTGACAAAACTATACGCAAAAGAAATCGATATACCATTTATAGATTTGAACCCTGGCGATATCAAGCCTGATATGCTCAAAAAACTACCAGAACGCATTGCACAGCAATATCGTGCCGTAGTATTTGGTGCTGACAGTAAAGGCGTGCCTCAGCTAGCCATGGAAGATCCAGACGATATCCAGGCGATAAACTTTTTACGCAAAACGCTTGGCCAGGATATTAACGTCTTTACCACCACGAGCAGTGCTATAACCAGGATTCTAGGTCAGTATCGTAGTAACATCAGTAGCGAACTTACTAAAGTTATTACTGCCGAAGAACTGCCAGAACAGCAAGTGGACGATGTTAGCGAAGAAGACGTAGCCGAAGACTCTCCAATAGCCCAGACCGTCAATCTACTGATCGAGTATGCCGTAAAAGCAGGTGCAAGCGACATACATATAGAACCACGAGAAAATTACGTTTTGGTACGATACCGCGTAGATGGTATCTTGCGCGAAGCCAATAAACTCCCTAAAAAAGTCCTTGGTGCGCTCGTGTCTCGAATCAAAATATTGAGTAACCTCAAAATTGATGAAAGACGGGCGCCGCAAGATGGCCGATTCAAGGTAGAGATTGCTGGGCAGGTTTTTGCCATTAGGGTATCGACGTTGCCTATCGTAGATGGCGAAAAAGTAGCCATGCGTATTTTGAACGAATCAGCAAAAGCTGCAACGCTAGAAGAATTAGGCTACTGGGGTAGTGCGCTCGATACAATTAACAAAGCTATAGTGCAGCCGCATGGCATGGTACTAGTGACTGGCCCAACAGGCTCAGGCAAGTCCACAAGCTTATTTAGCGTATTGAGCATACTCAATAAACCAAGTATCAATATCTCCACAGTCGAAGACCCTGTTGAATATAGAGTACCCGGTACTAATCAAACACAAGTAAACCCCATAGCAGGCATGACATTCAGCAGTGGATTGCGGGCCCTGCTTCGGCAAGATCCGAATATCATTATGGTCGGGGAAATCCGTGATGGCGAAACTGCAAACCTTGCCGTTCAGGCCGCCCTGACAGGCCATTTAGTTTTTAGTACACTGCACACTAACAATGCAGCAACTTGCTTACCGCGGCTCCTCGACATGGACATCGAGCCATTCCTAATCGCAAGTACGGTGCGTGCCGTAGTAGGGCAACGTCTGGTTCGCAAACTATGTGTCAAATGCCGAGAACAATACGCACCAGACCAAACCGCAATGGATGACCTAAACGAAACGTTTCATGCAGATGACCCAGCAATAATGCAGCGTATTGCCCTGCTCGAACAGCAAGCAAAAGATGCCAACCTTGGCGGCGATGCGGCCGTAGATGAACTTGCGAGTACCGAGTCAGGCATTACACAACTTTGGCGAGCGCATGACGGTGGCTGTGATGCATGTGGCAACACTGGGTATAAGGGGCGCATGGGCATATACGAAGTACTGGGCAGCTCTCCTGAACTACAGAAACTTATCGTGGGCAATGCCACGAGTGAGCAACTGCAAGACCAAGCCACCAGCGAGGGCATGATTCCTATGCAGATAGACGGTCTCATAAAAGCAATGCGCGGCCTCACAAGTATCGAAGAAATACTACGGGTCACAAGCGAGACATAATGAACTTTATCTATACAGCAAGCACCAAAGAAGGTAGGACAGTTCACGGGACATTTGATGCACCGAACAAAGAAATGGTAGTGACAAGCCTCAAACACCAAGGCCTTCGGCCACTGGTAATAAAGTCGGCTGGACGATCTGCAGGCGGCTTAAGGTTCCGATTCGGCAAACGAGTAGGCCTTAAGGATATTGTCGTATTTACCAGGCAGCTTTCTACTATGGTGTCAGCTGGCGTTCCGCTCAACCGCAGCCTATCAACTTTACAAAACGAGACCGAAAATAAGTACTTCAAAGAGGTAATCGGCTCCGTTAGTAAAGATGTACAAGCTGGCAAACCTCTTGGTGAAGCATTCGCCAAATTCCCAAACGTCTTTTCTGAGGTATACGTCAACATGGTTAAAGCAGGTGAAGCCGGCGGTATCCTGGACGAGATCCTTAAGCGACTTGCTTCGCAAATGGAAAAAGAAGCATCCATGCACAAGAAAATCCGCAGTGCGATGACCTATCCGGTGGTCATCCTAACCGTCACAGTGCTGGCATTTTTTGGCATTATGATTTTTATCATCCCCAAAATAAACAAGATCGTAAAGGACCTGGCTGGTCCAAACACACAGTTACCTATTTACACCCGGATACTACTCGGAGTGAGTGATTTTATGCGACACAATGCTGTGTTCATAATTATTATAGCCGCAATCGCCGCCTTTTTTATTGGTCGCTATATCAAAACACCGAAAGGTAAATACCAACTCCATGCATTATTACTGCGAACACCAATCATTAGCACCGTTATAACCAAGGTCGCCGTAGCGCGTTTTGCGCGTACATTCGCATCACTCATGGCTGCAGGCGTAGGAGTACTAGACGCACTCGATGTAACCGGTGGCGCAATTGGTAATAAGGTTATTGAGGCAGAGCTCAAAGAAGCCGCTAAGCAAGTAAAAAATGGTAAACAACTTTCGGAGCCACTTGCTGGCAGCAAACACTTCCCTGCTATTATTTCGCAGATGTTGGCCGTGGGTGAAGAAACAGGCAAAATTGACGAAATCCTTGTGAAAGTCGCTGATTTTTACGAAGAAGAAGTCGATACCCTCATCGATGGACTCACGTCAATCATCGAGCCACTACTGATTATTGTATTGGGAGCAGTCGTGGGGCTCATAGCCGCAAGCGTCATGGGACCCATTGCAAATCTCAGCAAGAACATAGGTAATCAGTAATTATTGCTTGACTGCATAGTTGTTATGCTTATAATCAATTACAGATGCTCCAAAGGCACTCTACTATTATTTAAAAACATTAAAGGGTGGGCAACATGACTCTAAAGCGAAAACAACAAGGCTTCACAATCGTGGAACTTCTGATCGTTATCGTCGTAATCGGTATCTTAATGACACTGGTTATCGTAACCTTTACGGGTATTCAACAAAAAGCACGCAACACTAAGCGAACAAACGACATTAAGATCTTCCACAGCCAGGTAGAGGCGTACTTTGCACAAAACGCTAAGTACCCAAGCTTGACACAGATCAACGACAGCACATGGCGCGGCACTAACCTAAAAGGTATCGATCCAGACACCTTTAAGGAACCACGTTGGACAAGTGCAGCTGCGTGTAGCGCAGGAACCCCTGCAGCTCCAATCTTGGCAGCATCAGTTAGCGACACCTGTTATGGATATACCGTCACACCAGCTAACTGTGATAACGCAGCCGGCGGTGACTGTACAGGTTACACGCTTACAGCAAACCTAGAGGGTGGCGGCACAACCACCAAGTCTAACTTGAACTAATACTGGTTAGTCACACTATACTAGGGCCGTAATGGCCCTAGTATTTTTATGCCTGCTTGAACAGTAGTATCGACAGTGTTACGTTATGAGTATGAAACAGCACAGTCTAGGACCAGTCTTGTGGAGCGACATGGATGGGACGATCATCCAGACGATATTTCATCATAATCCTCGAAACTGGCTCAAATTATGGCCTACGGCCAAAGCTGGCTATAAGCAATTTCTCGACGCTCTGCAAGACTGTGGTGTATCGGTTCATGGACTAGTTTCGCGTAGGCCAAACTTCTGGGTTATTCGTTGGGTAACGCAAAAGACAATCTCTAGGCTAAAACTTTCACACTATTTTCCGCCTGAGCATATCGTACTTGCGGGCAGCGACGACTACAAAGGTGCGTTTGTTGCCGAGCAGGCACAGCAAAGCCCAGTCGTGATGATAGAAGACAAACCATACAGGATTGGTCCGGTTATTGTTAAATGCCGATTACAAATAACGGGGCATCCGCTCACACTCGCAGTCGTGCCGCATTCGAGAGCAATCAAATACACCTTGCGCTTACGTGAACGGCTAGAGCACATACCTGGAGTAATAGTTCGGTCCGATTCCAACCAGAATTTCTCGGTATATAGCCCGGGCCGCAAACAAGCATTGCTGCACGTTGTCGTACTGCAAGAGTATTCGGCAAAAACTGCACGAACACTTGCCAAACAGTTATATAGCCATGTTTAGTCGTAGCTAGTTGCGTTATAATAAAGCATAAGCATGAGTGGGACACAACAAGAGGACGGATGGACACTTGTCGAGCTTGTAATCGGCATTTTTGTTATCGGTATTATTGGAGCCAGTGTTTATACTCTTTTCACTGCTCTAGTCAGCAGCGCACTAGTTGGGAAGCAAAAAGCAGTTGCTTCAACACTCGCAACCAATCAAATGGAATATCTAAAATCACTACCATACAATAACCTCGCCGTAACAGGAGGAAGTATTTATGCCCAAAACCCCTTGCCCGCATCAACAACTCAAACAGTCAACAACCAAACCTTCACCATTTCAACAAGCATAAACTATATAGATGATGCTTTTGATGGTTGCGCCAATTATCCGAACCTACAACTCAAGCAAACGTATTGCCGTAACTATCCAGCACCTACAGGAGCACCCAACGTTGATCAAAATCCGCAAGACTACAAGATCGCGCATGTGTCGGTTTACAATAAAAAAGGAACTAGGCTAGCGGAAGTCGATACTCAAATATCTGCTAGAGTAGCAGAAACGGCAAGCAATACGGGTGCGTTAATCGTTAATGTCATAGACAATACGGGCAACCCGGTGCAAGGAGCGACCGTTTCAGTAACCAACACAACAATTACACCAAACGCGAATCTGTCGGATACTAGCGACTCTGGTGGAATAGCGATATTTTATGGATTGCCACCTGATACAAACAACTTTGACTATGTAATTGTAGCCAGTAAATCAGGGTATTCGAGTCTATCAACTATCCCTCCTAATGGCGCCTTGCAGCCAAATTATTCCAATCAAAAAATTTTAACACAACAATCTTCTTACGTAACATTAGCTATTTCACCACAGAATACAAATAGCTTGGCGATTGAAACCACGGACCTAATAGGCTCACCACTGTCGGGGGTGAGTATCTATGCAAAAGGGGGCTACAAAAAATATACAGCAAGCAGTGATACTTCATACTATTTTGATAATCTTACTCCAACAGATTCGCGAATAGTGTCAGATGGCAATGGCCTCACCAGCCTAACCAACCTATCACCGGGACCATATTATTTCTGCGGGGACGATGGATCTACGAGCTGGAGTAAAG
>CAYUBG010000004.1:0-316 GCA_964442995.1 uncultured Candidatus Saccharibacteria bacterium
ACCGTCTACGCCAGCCCCTAAGACACTGGTACTAAATTTCCGATCACGCAATGATGGTCGTAGTTATACGATTAGCCAGCAGCAAAGTGATCTCACGAGTGAAGCGCTGCGAGATTCCGTAGCGGCATCTTCAGAAGGTGGTTATCAAACATACGAATCAAATGGCCAAATGATCTATGTATACAGTGCGAATGCTACGTGGGTAAAAAATGGAACACAGTTCACTATAGACGGCAACTCTTCCCTTACCACTGATCAAGTATTACGAATCGCTGCTAGTTTCTAGTTGGTAACAGAGGTGGTTTGGCGTACAATA
>CAYUBG010000004.1:326-8527 GCA_964442995.1 uncultured Candidatus Saccharibacteria bacterium
GAACACTGTTCGAACACGATTCGCTCCCAGCCCCACCGGGTTACTCCACGTCGGTGGTATACGCACCGCGTTATTTGCTTGGCTATTGGCTCGCCAAAAAAATGGCCAGTTCGTTTTGCGCCTGGAAGACACCGACCAAGCCCGAGAAGTGCAGGGCGCAGACAAACACATTATGGATTGTTTGCATGCCCTCGGCTTGAACTACGACGAAGGCCCAGATAATGGCGGACCGTTTGCCCCTTACCGACAAAGTGAACGACTAGAAAGCTATAAACCATGGGCACAAAAACTTATCGATGCCGGACGTGCCTATGCCGACCCGTACACACCGGAAGAAGTGCAGGCTTTTCGCGAGCAAGCACAAAAGGCCAAGAAACCGTTTTTGTATCGAAACCACCGACCAGAAAATCCCCCAACATGGGATGGCACCAAGCCGCTACGATTTAAGTCCGAACCGAAAGCCTACACCTGGCACGACGAAGTCATGGGAGACATGTCTACCGGGCCAGAAGTTATCGATGATTTTATCCTCATAAAGTCAGATGGTTTTCCAACCTACAACTTTGCCCACATTGTCGATGATGCAGAAATGCAGATCAGCCACGTCATACGCGGGCAAGAGTTCCTAGCATCTACGCCAAACTACCTAAATCTCTACGAGGCTCTTGGCGTCAACCGACCGTTGCTCGCTACCATGCCCCATATTCTGGGGACAGAAGGCAACAAAAAGCTCAGCAAGCGCGACGGCGCAAAAGATGTACTTGACTATGTACGTGATGGTTATCTGCCTGAAGCACTAGTCAATTTCATTGCGTCGCTAGGCTGGAATGACGGCACTGAACAAGAGGTGTTTAGCACCGAGGAGCTGATCAACAAATTCAGTCTCGATAGAGTAGGGCGTAGCGGTGCTCGTTTTGACGAGAAGCGACTGCTTTGGCTCAATGGTGCTCATATCCGTAATTTATCGTTGGATAAACTATATGAAAAAGTTACCGATTACTGGCCAAAAGAAGCTACAGAGGCTAGTGAAGATTACAAAAAACAAGTACTCGGGCTTGTGCAAGAGCGGCTCAAACTATTTCAGGAAATCCCGGAACTGACTATATTCTTCTTTGCCGAGCCAGACGTAAAGAGCATTCTTGATCTTTTGCACGATGACCGGAATAAACAACTACGAAAACTTGACGACAGCGACAAAAAGGACATGCTTCAAAAAACCATCGCAACCCTACAAGACAGCGATTTTTCTCGAAGCAACATAGAACAGCGGCTCAATGCACTACTAGAAGAACTACAAACCAAGCCGGGAATCTTATTCAGTATTATTAGAATTGCTACTACTGGCGCACCGGCATCTCCTGAGCTATTTGGTACATTAGCAACAATAGGCAAGCAAAAGAGCCTAGCTCGCATAGAACAGACTATATATTTGCTATAGTTAAGTCATGCTATCTGATAAGGACATCCTGACGTCACTCAAGCAGGGCGAGCTTGGTATCGACCCATTTGATCCTGCCAGCATACGGCCATCCGGAATCAGTCTTAAGCTAGGTACAGAGATCCTGATTCCTGGCAAGGTAGACCTCATCGACATAAGAAAGCCAACCGATCTACCTTATGAGACAGTCACACTGCAGCACGACACACCGTTCATTCTGCGCCCCCAGCAATTTGTCTTAGGGCACACGCTCGAGAATGTCACCGTCAGCACCAAACTCGGTTTTCTGATCGAAGGCCGCAGCACCTTAGCCAGGTTAGGAATTAGCGTAGTGCAATCTGCCATGATAGTAGATTCTGGCCACACCAACCGACCAATTACACTCGAAATATTCAATTGCGGGCCAAGTCCAGTCACCTTGTATAGCGGCATGTCTATAGCTAAGGCAGTAGTTTTCCGTCTTAGTAGTCCTGCCAAGCGTAATTACGATAAGTATGCTCGTTACGGCGACCAATCGTCAGGAGTTGGTAAGCCGATTCTGCGAGAGCTGAGTCAATAATCCGTGAATGATATCTATCTAGTAGGTTATATCTGCATCAGGAGAACAGACGATTTCTGAAGCACGTTCGGCTAATACCGGCCCAATTTGCACTACATTTGCAGCCATAGCTCCACCAGCAAAGGATGCTGGTTCAAAACCAAGTCTTTGGTAAAACGGTTTGGCTTGATGGCGCGTAATTAACTCAATGCGTTCAGTTCGTGCTACGCCTTCCCACGACACCAATGCATGATGCAACAAGGCGGCACCGAGATTATGCCGGCGATATTCCTCGGCCACACATAATTCACGGAGCATCATTGTTGCCGGTTCTCTGCCACGACGATCCCGATGGGTTGTGAATGCATAGCCCAGTAACTCATCACCGCTTATTGCTAGACTCGTCTTGTGGTCGGGGATACGGACAAGTGAGGTATAGAAACGATTCTGAAATCGCAAGTTGGCCAACTGTGCCTCATGATCATGAGTATCAGTAATGTCTACCTGGAATAGTTGAACAGGAGGCAATTCTAGAGTACCCGGGGTAGCATTTCTTTGAAAAAACATAAAATATATATTAGTACTTTTATTCATTTTTGTCAATATTATAGAATCATGCTTGTGTTTTGATACAATGGGTGCATGAATAATGATATGATGCCCTCTGGCATCCCAAAAACACAAACAACAATACCAAAACAAGGAACCATAATCCGCCCAGGCAGCAGCCCATCAGGTGCGCCGAAAAGCAAACCTCCGCGCAAAAACCCGATAGAATGGTTCAAAAACCTCAGCGGCAAAAAGCAAATTGCCGTCATAGTGGCAATCATTTTAATCATTGGCGGAGCAGGTGGTGGTACCGCATGGGCACTACTACATAAAGCCAAAAAGCCAGCACCCGTGGCCAAAGTGGAGCCCCCAAAGCCCGAGCCGCCAAAACCCACAACAGAAGCTTCACGCCTAACAGGTGTACAAATATCACCCGAGCTCAACAAGCGCCCCGTCACCGCAATCATGATAGAAAACAGCCCCGATGCTCGTCCTCAATCTGGGCTAATTGATTCGGGCGTAGTGTTCGAGGCTATAGCAGAAGGCGGCATTACACGGTTCCTGACATTACATCTAGAAGATCAGCCAGACTATATAGGCCCCGTACGAAGTGTTCGACCATACTACATTGATTGGCTACATGGCTTTGATGCCGCCGTAGCACATGTTGGGGGCAGTGCAGATGGCTTGGCAAAAATTCGCAGTGAAGGCATTAAAGATCTCGACCAGTTTGCAAATTCCGATGCCTATTGGCGAGTGAATACTCGGTATGCACCACACAACATGTACACCAGCATGGCTAAACTGGACGTCGTTAGCCAACGCAAGGGCTACACCAGCAGTACGTTTACTAGCTGGGCTCGCAAAGAAGACAAGGCATCGGCCACCCCAACTGCAAAAACACTAGATTTTGCTATTAGCAGCTATCTGTACAATGCTCATTTTGACTACGATACAGCCAGCAACAGCTACTTGCGTAGTGAGGGCGGCAAACCGCATATAGATGAAAAATCCGGCAAGCAAATAGCACCAAAAGTTGTTATCGCGGCAGTCATGGGCTATGGCATTGCAGCCAATGGCGTCAATAGCAAGTATGACAATATCGGTAGCGGCAAGTGCTTCGTATTCCAAGATGGTACGGTGACCGAAGGAACCTGGGACAAAGCTAGCGGCAAAGACCAGATATTATTCAAAGATGCCAATGGCCAGCAGATTAAGCTTAACGCAGGGCAAACATGGGTAAGCGTCGTCGATGCTGCCAGCGATGTCGTCTATAAGCCCTAAGCTACAACAGCAGTAGTCGGCAGATCTGACCACTCACTCGTGTAATGCGGGCTACGTAGTTGACGTCGAGGCTGCCAGCCCTTCGCCAAATCTTCTGTCGCAAAGCGGAGAGTACGTCGTCCGAATCGAGAGTTTAGTGCATCTACAGTTCGCATACGTTCACTTGAACGCTCATCTCTATCCGCACAAAAAAGACCAAGTAAATCCGTCTGAACGAGCCCATCGGCAGCAAAATCACGTAGCCAAATGCCAGCTCGGTGATATAGAAAAGCAGGGTTGTACATATCAGATACTACGTTTATCAGACTACTCAATATATACCCTGTATCATTTGTAGGTACCCGAAAAAATATCTCGTGATTCCACGTTTTAAAATTTGGCTTATGGCGATTAGTCATCAAAAAAACACCAGCCCGACGCGTTCGCTGCCCAGATGCCCGTAGACGATATGTCGCCTGAGCAGTAAAGCTGGCGATCGCCGATTCAAGCACATGGAGCTGGCCGGTATCTTCGCCGAATGTTCTCGTGCGTGCGATACTTTTTGGCAAGACATGCAGCTTTTGCATACCTATACACACTTCTCCCTGTAGCTCCCTAACAGTCTGCTCGCCTTTGATGCCCCCCAATAGTTGCCGTGCCTGGCGAGGCAGCAGCATTGCAAGATCTTCTGCCGTACCGATGCCCAGGGCCCGCAAACGAGGAGCCGTTCGCCAGCCAACACCCCAAACATCTTGCACGGGAAATTCCGATCGTATTTCAGATAGCTGCTCTTTGCGAAGATTGGTTACGTCTAGAACACCATCAAGCCGCGGGTCTTTTTTGGCGCGTTCACTCGCGAGCTTAGCGAGTGTTTTTGTTGGGGCAATACCAATAGATACCGGTATACCTATTTGGTGCCAAATTCTTCGGCGGAGCATTTGCATCTGTAGCCCGTAATTACTGTCTGCAAGCGAAGAAAGATCCAGAAATGATTCGTCGATAGAATATACTTCGGTCCTTGGTGAAAATTCGGTCAATAGCTGCGTTATGCGCCGAGACATATCGGCATATAACTCGAAGTTGGCACTAAATTGCACAACACCATGCCGCTCAAATACATCCCGATATTTAAATGCAGGTGCGCCCATGGGTATACCAAGCGCCTTTGCCTCATTACTGCGCGCCACGGCACAGCCATCATTACTGCTAAGCACTACTACTGGCCTACCTTCAAGGTCCGGACGAAAAACCCGCTCACAACTAACAAAAAAATTATTGCAGTCTACCAATGCATAGACTGGCTTATGCATGACTTGTTCTCATCTCATGAATTACGTACGTCACCACGCCCCAGGGTATGGTGCCGTCAGGAACAGCTTGCGGCTTACTTACCGCAAACGATTCATCACTCCACCATATTATGCGGTCTGTTTTTTGCGGACGTAACGAACGGTCAACTACAACAATATCGCCATCAAAAATACCGAACTGTTCACCAGCGGTGCCTCGTACACGCATAAAGAATGTACTGATGGGCCGTTGTACTAACAGTTTAGAAAGGTCAAGGCTAGATAATGTTGTGTCGGTCGCCGCATTTGGAAAGCCAGTATGCTCCGATACGCCTGCGTCTTGCCATGCATCATTCATGACTAAACCGCCCGTCGAGCTCGACTAGTGTACACCAACGTCCATAGCAACTGCTCTGGATCATACTTTAGGCGGTAAGTTGTGTCGCCAGCTGTTGCATCAAACAGTTTTACAAAGTTTTGGCCTTTCTTCACAAGGTAGCGCATGCCAGCCTCAGCAAAGGTGATTTGCTGATTATCAAATTCTATCTGGCTAGGAAAAGATTCCATGCTTCTACCGGCAAAGTAGTAGCCAGTTACATTGATTTCGCGATTAAGAGTTGTCTTTGCATTCATAAGTTTCAAGCCTCACAATTAGGGTTAACGACAAAAAGGCTGGATAGGTGTTCCTAGGCCAGCGAACGGATTTGATGTTTGTGAGAGCTGCCTGTTAAGTACTTGAACCGTTCCTCAAGAACCGTGACAGGAAGCTGTTGCTTGAAAAGAGGGCAGGGACCGAAGTATACCATCTGAGTTATAAAGTCTGGAGACTATGGACTCGGCAAAAACCGTACACTCATGACTCCATGACAGGTACTACTATAGACCCGTGGCAACTAAACACGTCAATACACTATTGGTGTATTATTTATAACTTTACTGAGGATCAAGAATCATTCAGTAGGGCACGAAGAGGTCCGACCCTATGATAAAGCGCGGGATGTCTAAGTATTGCCATAGCTTTTGCTTCCAGTTGCCTGATTCGTTCTTTTGATAGATTAAAATGCTTACTAACTTCTTCGGACTTGAGTTGCTCGCCATCTGAATAAAAACCAAATCTCCATAACAATATCTCGGCTAATCTTTCGGGAAGATTATCGCGAATGATTTGTATAATCTGCTCACTATCGGCAGCGATCTCGGCTTGCTTGTAATCTGCTAGCTGGCGATTGTCGGGGATCATATCGCCGAGTGTTGTTTCTGATTCATATCCAAGAGGAGTATCGAAAGAAGTAGTAGAAGTCACTATCGAGTCATTCTGAACTTGAGCAAATTTATCCTCATCCCAATTGTATTTTGCCATGATCTCTTCGGGCGTCATATGATCTTCCATGCCTTTTTGTAACCGCCGTACATCATCACCTGCATGAACAGGTAGTCGAATCTCTGACCGCTGATTTGCGATTGCACGAGTAATGGCTTGTCGAATCCACCATGTACCATACGTGCTAAACTTAAATCCTTTTTCGGCGTCAAATTTATCAACACCGTGTTCAAGACCAATATTGCCTTCTTGAATAAGATCAAGGAACTCCATCTTACCTTTCACGGCAGTACGATAACGCTTTGCTATAGAAACTACCAGCCGCAAATTTGCATTAATAAAATCCGTCTTGGCTTTGGCACCAAGTCTAACTAAACGCATATCGGCGACACGTTGTTGGTCTGTATAGTCATCTGGTGGAGAATCCAGTCGAGCCTGTGCATCTCTACCTTTCGCTATAGCTGCTGCTAGACGTTGTTCATCTTCTTTGGTAAGTAGTGGAAAGCGGCCAATTTCCCGTAAATATTGTTTGACGGTATCACTATATGCTTCACGCTTTTCGATGGGCTGGCCCATATCATCAAACTCAACCGCAGATCTTTGTCGTCCGCGACCAGATGTTTTTTTATCAGCAGCAGCCCCAAATGAAGCACTCGTTGGTTGCAACACTTCAGATCTAGAAGGGGTTAGATCTTTTTTTTTACACCAGCTTCAGCTTGGGGCTGTTGGTATTCAAATAGCAACTTGGGGTTCAATTGTAGTCCTGGACCTTGCTTAATATCCCCGAGCAAAAGCCTATCTCTGTCTGACGTGATAATAAAATCCGAAAAGCGTCTTGCCGCTCGTTGTAATTCGTCTAGTCGATGCGTAGGCCCCTCGTCAAAGACACGAAACCCAGCAGCAAAAATTTCATCCACACTCAACGGCTGGCCAATATGTGTCAGTAGTATATTCATAAGTTCTCGTTGATCATCGCTAAGTTGATGAGTGTTCTTACCGAATAAGAAACCTTTATCATTTAGGGTTAACATGGGTAGATGCCCATAGGGATTAGTCTGCTCAGTCCAGCTATTAACCTCATCAATATTGGTAATTCTAATAATGCCATGGCGCCGCAACTTACCGTCAGCCATAAATTGTTGATCAAACTCTAGCTGAGGCTGTTCTGTTTTTTGTTCTGGATCGATACCTGATTCACTAACAGTTTCAACATCCTCGGCTACTGGAGCGGGCTCTGATGCAACTGCGCCTATATCTGCGGCTGTACTAGTGCTGTCTACATGTTTTTCACGAGTATCAACAAAACCGACATCTTCTGCAAGCTTCCAGCTGGTATGGCTTTTATCGCCATATTTTAACAATACCCCAGAGAGCCCCGCTTCCTCTAGCTTCTCTTTAGCAGCCTTTAGGTGGCTTGCAAAATTAGGCAGTCCACGACTTGCATCTACCGATGGCAGAGCAATACCTGGATTTTTAATCAATTCGCTGAGGGCTAGGATCTGTTTTGGACTGAACGTTATTTCTTTGCCGCCAAACACAACTACATTATTTGCCTTAATAGTAACAGTTCTTAAGGGAGGCCCTAGGCTTTCGGGTCGCACCCCAGGCTCCGGAAGACAGACTATGTCCATATCTGCAGACCCAGACACCAACGGGCCCGAACCTTCCTCTAGCCCGGATAATCCCTCATCGGTGACTTCCTCTGCACCCACAACAGCGCCTGATCTATCTGATTCTGCAGGCGGACCGTCATGAACTGCAGCACCGTTACTGCCATTAGCACTACCGTTCGATGAAACTGAA
>CAYUBG010000004.1:8537-8829 GCA_964442995.1 uncultured Candidatus Saccharibacteria bacterium
ATCAGCAAAAAAATCACGCGTTTCTGCGCCATGTGGCACAGGTGCTTCTGGCACACCTTCGTATTGAGCGGGTACCGTTAGTAAAACAACTTCCGGAGAGATTGTTTCAACAAGTTTTCTAATTTGATGCGCCAGCCTATCTACGGCCGGAACTTCACCCGCAACCAAACCATCTACAGTAGTGAATGCTTCCGCAATTGCAATATGGGCAAGCGCCGCACGCAAATGCTGCTCAACTTGGCTTGTTGGTTCAAGAACATCTCTGGCTTCACCGAAACCGACGGTAGTAGGA
>CAYUBG010000004.1:8874-23403 GCA_964442995.1 uncultured Candidatus Saccharibacteria bacterium
GTTTAGCACCCCCATAATCTGACGCAATAGATAATGATGAATTTAACAACAGATAGCAAACTTAATTTTATAAACATTGTATTTAATATGACATCCCCAAGTTGCCAGTACGTCTATAAAATAGTATTCTAGTCTCTTATATGACTATCCCCGTGGAAGAAATTGGCGAAGCCGAGAAAGCACAAACACAGCAGGGTGCATTTATTGAAGGCGAGCTGCGTCACGCACTACAGCATCTTGCAGTTGCAGCGGCTTTTGTGGAGATTGATGGTATTGCCGACACACCAGAGCATAATAGATTAACCGCAGAAATAATTAGAAGGCTCGGGACTATTTGCGGATCTACTATCACCATCGAAGCGGTTAGCTCAACTTCATTATCAGAACTTGCTCAAGCGGCAACCATAGAACCAGCATTATTATCCACTGACACCGAGCATGCATCCAGTAACCCGGCTACAGAGGAGGCAATTGCAGACCCTACTCCCGATCTAGAAGCACACGATACCCGTGTAGAGCCCGATGATACACCCGCGGATACTGTAGCGGAAATTGAGGTCTTAACAGATAATGCTGAACACTCCCCAGCGCCTACAGATCCACTGGGACACATCTCGGCCACTATTTCGTTATCGGCCCGCGATGAAGAAATAGCTCGAGCAATGCTCAAGTGTGCAGATTCAAACACGAATGATTGGTTTCAGCAAAAAGATCTAGACTTTACTACGATTAGCTTCAGTTCCGACAGCGCACGCCGACAAGCATTTAGTAAACTCACGTTACGGCTTATCGAAGCAGGGGTTTTGGTGGGCGATGGCATAAAAGGCGGCCGAAAGTACAGATTCATAAAAGATGTCCAAGCAAGCCCCACTCAAGAGGCGCACGGCACAAGCGAACCGGATAGCTTAGGCGAATCCCCAAAACCAACTCGCACTAGCGCACCCGAACAGAGCCGATCCGCCCTAGAAAGTCTCGTTTTTATTCGAGCATCACGAATTCGGATAGGTGAGTCGTATTATGATCTAAAAAATGGCGAGTCGCGTGTTCTTAATATGATTAAAAATGGCGAACAAGCACTGTCTGCCGAAGACGTCGTTGAACAGCTATCCGAAATGCAGCAATCGTCCGACAAGGCTGGTCTCTTAGATCAAGTTGAGGACACGCTCATGGATCTTCACAAACGCGGGATTTTGAGCGAAGAAGTTGAATTCCTTGAAGAGGACGAGATACCTCGTTATACCATTAACCTCGATATCGCAGAGACGATTGCTAACAAAAATCGAGTGTATATTGGCGACAAAGAACTATTTCTTGATGATTTCGACGCAAAAATATTAAAGATTGTTTTCAACGCTCAGCGGGGCATAAGCCCAAGCTCAATTGCACAGGATATGAGCGGTGAACCCCAAGGATTAGAGCGCCAGGATTTTGATCGTCTCATTAGAACGCTCAAGAAGTATTTTGTCGCGCAGGGAATCATGCACCGTAGAGGGCCCCGTGCCGGCATACGATCTCAGTCTCACTTTGCGATTAGTAATGAATGTCGCGATGCAGTAGCAAAAGTAATAGCAAGACTTTAACTTTAATACCGAATAACAAAATAACTCCTGACGAAACCGGAAAAAAATCGGAAACAATGATGCAAAACGCAACGGAAGAGATTGACTCTACTACTATGCCCTGGGATAAATCCTGGGGGCTGCGCTGTGGCGTGTTGGATATTGTGCATGGTCAGCCCGAACGAGCCGTTGACATCCTAGATGCCAACCCGCCGCTTTCAGACGACCTGGTAGCACTACGAGAAGCAGCATGGGAATGGGACAAAACAAGCGTGATTGGCGTAGGTGAATCTGGCACCCTATACCGCTTTTTGCAGTATGTCAGTTGGCAGCAAGGTCTCGATAAACAGTTCGTTAAGTCTGGTACATTACAAGGTCGAGGTATGAGTACCCGAGATATTGTGATGCATCGTAATCAATCAGGGCTACTACTACTCGACAACGAAACTTCACAGTGGGCTAGCGCCGCTGCATTATGTGGCGACTCAGAGCGCCTGCCAAACCCGCCTTTCAAGCTCGCCACCACTTACGAGGCTATTGATCATTGGAACAAAACTCAGGCTACTGGCGATTCTTGGAAGCTTCGAAAAGATGCCACCATTACCGCCCAAGCCGTGGCCTTTCGAGGATTACTAAAGGGCATACGGCCCAACTTCGAACCCGCCCAAGCTGAAGACTTTCCGTTCGCACGAGTCTTTGGCTATATGACCACCGAAGAAGCCAAGAAACGATGGCCAAGCTTGGCGGGGCACGAAAGTAATCGCTTTGAAGAAGTTGATGTAATGCTAGCATTGGCAGAGCAGGGGGAGCCAGTACCGACACGAGATCACCGTATTGCTCAAGCCATAATATTCTGGAGCAAAATAACGCAGCGTGAGGTCGGGATTATCCACCCGGAATGCATAAGTAAATCATGGCCCCTTGAGCAGTTTGAAAAGTTTGTGCACATAGCTGTTGCATCCTAGTTGTACAATTATAGATTATGAAACTACATCTCATAACAATCGGCAAACCTAAACTATCCTTCGCACAGGCTGGCTTAAGCGAATACCTTAGCAGACTCAAGCACTATCATGACGTGCGAGTTTCTCACATCCCCGACAAATTTAATGATGCACAGCATATACTCGAAGCTATGGGCAGCAGCTACAAAGTAGGACTGGTGATACAAGGTACGCCATTCAATAGCCAGCAGCTTGCAGAATTTCTAGATAAACGTGCTAACGAAGGTAGGGAAGTATGCTTTGTAATTGGTGGTCCGAACGGGCTGCCTACAGAAGTTATCGCTGCATGTAACTACCAGTGGAGCTTCTCACAGCTAACATTTCCCCACGATTTAGCCATGGTTGTCTTGGCGGAAGCACTCTACCGCGCCAGCACGATCAACGCGGGGCAACCGTACCACCGCTAACTGTTGGCATACTATTTAACGATTATCTCACCCTTCATATTTGGGTGAAGTTTGCAGTAGTATTTGTAAGTACCTGGCTTGTTTAACTGCAGGGTATAGGCAGCACCCACAGCAATACCTGCCGAATCAAAATTGTTCGGGGAATCAGACCCATCCTCAGTAGCAATTGCATGCTCGACAGAGTCGTTGTTGACCCAACGCACTGTTGTGCCGGTAGCGACTGTCACCGTCTGAGGCGAAAATGCCATGTTAGCTATACTGATTCGTTTAGCATTTGATGCACTATCTTGCAAAGTATTTGTTTCATCTGCCGGCGCTAAGGTACTTTTACCGCCAAAAACAAACCATGATACTGTCGAAAGCAGTAACACGGCAATAATCAGGTAGGGTATTTTTTTCATAACAGTATTCCTCTTATCATGCGCTAGAATTTTCGCACCAATCCTTTGCCATGTTTATTATGTAACGAAAACGATATGCGATACCAAATAAGCGGCAGTGTGACCAAGCGCACATGGTGCGTAAGAGTGTAATGAGTATTGGGGTCCGCTTCGACAAGCGGTCGTTTATGCCGACGATAGTCGGCAACTACATACGAGACCGTAGCAACAAACAAAATCACCAGCACAACAGCGGGCAGTAACGAAATTCCAAAACCAAACGTCGGCATACTAATGAATGTTTGTTTTCTGGCCATAACACCTTAATTATAGCACTAGCGGGATTGTAATTGTTGTTTTAGCTCAAGATATTGCCGCAAACAAAAACCCCACAAATGTGGGGTGCTTGTTTTGGTGACCTCAAGGGGAATCGAACCCCTATTGCCGGGATGAGAACCCGGATTCCTAACCGTTAGAAGATGAGGCCCTAAAGAACCGGTAAATCTTACCACATTAACAGATTAGCGTCCATATTTAACTAAATAAACCACCTGGATTTACACACCAGTAATGAAGGTTTTTTGACAATGGCTGCTACTTCTGAAATACTTAATTCAATTAGCATAAAAGGAATTGCTTATGGCCACAAAACAAAAAAATATAAACTCGGCCCAGACAAGGGTATTTGGCAGCCGAGGAATCAAGGCAGCCCCAAAAATTAATAAACTTCTTGTTAGTTTAATACTTTTAATGGTGGTTGGATTTGGTACCTGGCTATTATTCTTCGCCAATGCTGCTAGCAATAATTGCCAAAAACAAGAGGGCGACAATAAGACGTTTGTGCAAATATGTGATGTCGACCAAATTGCCAGCGGCAGCGACACAGTCCTTAGTACCGACGGTGAAGCTACCAACTTGGCCGCCAAGGGCTGGGGCATTTATTATGGTGCTGCATTTCGCGCACCTAAAGCTACTTATAAAGGAGCTGTGCCGATTACTCGTATATACAACAAGGATGCAACTTGGCACGACTATCTAACCGAGCTACAGAAAAACCAAAAAGAAGCCAAGTATGGCAAGGGAGAAAACCAAGGCATACCATTTTTTGCTTGGCGAGACGATAAAGTCCCAGGGACTGTGCCAGTGTACCGTTTAACTCGCATGGGTGGAGCAACTCAGCCACTATTTACCACCGACAAAGCATTGGTGGATAAATTGGTTGCTCAGGATGCCAACAACCCAGATGGATGGAAGCTTGGCAAAGACGCAAATGCGATTGCCTTCTATGCATATCCCCCAAACTATAAAGCAGGCAATCAAGATAATCCTTACGATTGTTCTGTTATAGCCAATTTTAATAGTGATAGATGTAAAGGTGCACGCGAGAAATTAGTTAACGCAGTCAATAACGGAAGCATCCCGAAAGATGACAAATGTCCAAAGACCCTTACCGCTTACCTTAAAGCTCCGTTCCCTGGACAATTCAGCGCCGATTGTCAAAAGTTCTGGAACACCTATATGCAAGACTGCTCGATCACCGAGAACTTTACTTCTGACCGCTGCAAAGTTCAGAGAGAAGCTCTAGCCAAAGCTCAGGCCGAACAAGCCCGCAAGCGAGCCGAAGAAGCTGCCGCTCAGGCCGCCGCTGCTGCAGCAGCACAGCAGCAAGGGGGCGGATCAAATGGCGGAGCAGTTACTCGTCCGTCTTGTTCAAGAAATTGCGCACCACCACCACCGATAACTCCAGGAACATGCGATGGTATAAATAGGAGCAATCGTGAGCAAGTACGTAGATGTCAAAAAACATTGGGCGTCGCAACAGATGGTATTTGGGGGCCGCAAACACAAGCTGCCTATGATCGAGCTCATGGTGGTGGCGGAGGAAACTCTGCAGCAGCACAATACCTAAGAGATCTAGCGGCGGCAAAGGCAAGATGCGCAGCAAAGCGGCCTCCTATGTACGCAGACCCACAGACATTACAGTGCAAACAGTATGGCATGGTGGTATATCCGACGAATCATACCTACAACTGCGAATTACGGGGCCAGACTTTAGGTATGCACAGAGACGGCACATATTTCACCTGGGGAACGATGTCAAGGAACTTCACCGCAACATCGGCAGATGATGCCCGTGCACAATGCGCACGCTGGAGAACAAGCCTGAACGTTCAGAGCACTTACAAGGGCTTTTACATCGTAGATATTGGAAGGGTAAATTAAACAGGGGGAAACAAGGGGCATATGAAAAATGTAAAAGTACTTATTGGGGTAATCATTGCCGTCACATTAGCTGGGCTATCGTTTTGGCTAGGTATGGGCTACAAGACAAAACAATACGACAAAAACTTTAACGCAGCCACTCAGCCAGCAGTACAATTTATGGATCAGATTATTTTGGGTGGCAGTAATGCTGATGCTGCGCTGAATTCAAGCTCTTCACTATTTAAAGAGGGTATTAATAAAGATAAGTTTAAGTCGACTATCGCACCTCTAAAAGACGGGAAAATGATTAGCAGTAAGGTTTACATTGGCGATGTAGACAATCAGGTAGATTTTGAAGTAGCGGGCAGCGACGGTAAATCATACGATGTAATTGTCAGTACCATCTCAGAAAGTGGCAAAACTGTTGTATCTGGGTTCGTAGCAACTGAATCAACGAAATAGACTAGCTAGTGACAATGCAAAAGGTCATTGTTACGCTGTAAACGCCTTGCATAAATAGGTTAGACAAACCATAATAACAGTCAGTAAACATAAACGGATTACATGGGCACTGTTTTAATCTTGGGCGGGATTGGTCTTGTTTTAGTTATAGCCATTACGGTTTCTATGTGGGGTTGGCGCTATATTCACCCTACCAAAACTAACGGTGAAGGAGTTAGTAATAGCTGGCTAAATCGGCGGCTACAAGAAGAGAAATCGCAGTCAGATATCATACTCAATGCCATCGGAGATGGCGTGGTAGTAGTGGATGATCAAAAGGTAATCCGGCTTATCAATCCATCTGGAGCAAGAACAATTGGCTGGCCACAAGACGAAGCAACTGGACTCACACACAGCTCGGTACTAAAACTACTCGATGCCAAAGGACAGCCGTTTAGTGATGACCAAAACCCGCTTAATCGAGCCTTAGCAACGGGCAAAAACGTACGCGACAATAACGCACAACTGACAACCAAATCGAACAAGACACTGAGCATTAACCTAAGCGTGTCACCGCTTTTCGACCAAAACCAACGAGTAACAGGACTTGTAGCGATATTTAGCGATGTAAGTGAAGAGCGACAAGAAGAGCGACAACGAGCAGAGTTTATTAGTACTGCAAGCCATGAAATGCGCACGCCTGTGGCAAGTATAGAAGGGTATTTAGGGCTTGCGCTCAACGAAAAAGTAAGTCGAGTTGATCTTCGTGCTCGCGAATACCTCAAGAAGGCACACGAATCTACACAGCACCTGGGACAACTATTTCAAGATCTACTGACCAGCGCCAAAGCAGAGGACGGACGCCTTAGTAACCACCCAGAGATTATCGAAATGAGCACGTTTCTGGAGCGCATGGTAGAAGATCTGCGGTTTACTGCCCAAAAGAAAAGTCTCACCGTAGAATACGTCGTGGGCAACTCCGGCAGCGTAGTATCTCCAGACACGCCTGGTAGCCGGCGGGTCGTACAACCTCTGTACTATGTCTATGCCGATCCGGAACGATTACGTGAAGTAATCACGAACCTGTTTGATAACGCCGTCAAATTCACGCAAAAGGGGACGATATCACTAGGACTAACTGGCGATAAGGAAGTAGTGCAATTGTATGTCCGCGACACTGGTGGAGGTATAGCCCCAGAAGACATCCCGCACTTATTCCAAAAGTTCTATAGAATCGATAATTCTGCGACGCGCACCATTGGGGGGACGGGTTTGGGGCTGTTTATTTCCCGCAAAATCATAGAATTGTACAATGGTCGGATTTGGGTAGAAAGCGAAATAAACAAGGGGAGTACTTTCTATATTAATTTGCCACGCGTAGCAAGCGATAAAGTATCCGAGAAGGATGCTGAACGAGCAAAACAAACAGGGGTACAAGCAAACCCCACGACGTGATACAATAGCACTAACATAAGCATGATATAAGGAACACTGATGGCCAAGATAATGCTAGTCGAAGACGATAACAATCTGCGCGAGATTTATGGCGCCCGATTGTTGGCCGAAGGCTACGAGATCGTCGCCGCTAAAGACGGCGAAGAGGCTCTTGCCCTGGCCGTCAAAGAAAAGCCCGATCTAATCATTAGTGATATCATGATGCCCAAAATCAGCGGTTTTGACATGCTCGACATCTTGCGAAGTACCCCCGAAACTAAGAACACTAAAGTAATAATGATGACTGCTCTCAGCCAAACCGAAGACAAAGAGCGGGCAGGCAAACTTGGAGCCGACAGATACCTTGTAAAATCCCAGGTCACACTGGAAGATGTTGCCAAAGCAGCAAAAGAAGTACTCGAAGCAGATGGAGGCGCCATACCAACCCCAACTGTAGCGCCTGCGCCAGCTCCGGCAGCACCTGCACCAACCACCCCGGCACCTGTTACACCGGCTCCGGCAGCACCTGCCGCGCCAGCAGTAAGTTCACCGACGGACGTTGCAGCTCAGGTGAACAACATAATTACCGGCACGCCGGCAGCACCTGCACCAACCACCCCGGCACCTGTTACACCGGCTCCGGCAGCAGCCCCAAGCAATGATCAGGTTCTTGCAAACGCAGTAGCTGCAGTCACACCCCCACCAGCACCTACCGAAGAATTGCCATCAGGCGAGCGTGCCAATACCATAACACCAGGAGAACATCCCAAGACATCTGTTCATTCAAAAGTAATCAATCCTATAAATGACCTATCAAATCCTGGCAGCCGCTTGCAAGAACTCCTTGCTGAAGAAGAAGCAAAAACGGCAGCCCCAGCGCCTGCGCCGGCTCCAGCAGCACCTGCAGCAACCACCCCGGCTCCTGTTGCGCCAGCTCCAGCAGCGCCTGCCGCGCCTGCTGCGGTAGTCGGGGAGGTTATGGAAGTCGTGTCTGATGTACCACCCCCACCCCCGGCCGCACCACCAAACCCACCTGTTGCACCTTAGCCTTAGACACCGTACCATTACATCTATGCGAATAAATAAGTTTATTGCTTTGGCTACCGGACTGTCTCGACGGACGGCAGATGAGGCTATTGCTACCGGTCGCGTACTTGTCAATCAGTCTTCACCGAATGCCGGGCAGGATATTAGCCCGAAAGATACGGTGACACTAGATGGTCATCATTTGGCGCTACCCAAACAAACGCAAACTATAGTTCTCAATAAGCCCGTAGGTTATGTGTGTAGCCGAAACGGACAGGGCAGCAAAACAATTTACGATCTACTACCGGATGAATTACATAAACTAAAGCCTGTTGGTAGACTAGATAAAGACTCATCGGGGCTACTGTTGCTCACCAACGATGGCGAGCTCGCGAACCAACTTACACATCCAAGCTTTGTAAAACAGAAAATATATGATGTATCGCTTGATAAACCTCTCCAACCGTTACACCATCAGATGATTGCTGATCATGGTATACAGCTAGATGACGGACCGAGTCGGTTTCAGCTTACAAAAACTGACTCAGACCAATCGTGGCGTATAACTATGCATGAGGGACGCAACAGACAAATACGCCGCACTTTCGAAGCCCTGGGTTACAAGGTTGTTGCCCTACATAGAGCTGTTTTTGGTCCATACGGACTTGATAACTTAGCTTCGGGTCAATATAAAAACATCGATTTCAATACGTAGTCATATATTGCTTTATAAGCTTATACGTTATATAATAGTTGTTTTGCTAACTATTTTATGGCGTATACAGACACTAATATCGAAACCTACCACCCCGGCTCCGCATGGGCTCCTGACTCGATACCCGAGCATTTAATAGCGCTCGCTGATGATTATCATTTTCCTGAAGCAGGCTCGGATAAAACAGACTGGGCTCGAGAGCAGGCACTGGCCAAGGCATTGTCAAAAGTCGTCAGCCAAGTATTAACCGGCGATGACACAAAAAAAGTCGGTATAAGCCGAGCCGAGACCGCAATTTCACTTGGGGGCGGGAACTGTATCGCGCATACTGAGATTGGCACGGGCTACGCCCACGCGCTTGATCTAGATATTACACCGCTGATTGGTAAGGATGTGCCTTACGGTTGGCACGCAAGCTCGCTGTGGCTCGGCAAAACAGCCATTTGGGAGATTGACTATTATTTTCAAGAGTTTGCAGAATTTGCACCGTATTCTGAAGCACACAACGGCATACAATCAGCTGCACGACAAGCACTTGAGCGGGGTCAGGGAATGCACGCAAGATATGTCCACATGGGTTCAGACTTTGAAATATTCCCCGTAATATCAGAAGATGGACTAGAACCAAATCCATTCATAACAACTACAGAAGAATCCATGCAAGCACGAGTGCTGACAGCACTGCCATATGAAACTGGCATACACATGCTAAAAGCTTTTGCCGACTATAATCGATATCTACAGCTGAAGCCCGAACGAATTGCAAAAATTGGGGATCAGATCTTATCGTTCGTTCCACACGGAATCAGCTAGTCAACAGAGGTATTTTGTGGTAAAATATGCCACAATGAGTAAGCGAGTTCCAATTGTAGCTATTGTTGGGCGTGCCAATGTAGGCAAGTCCAGCCTGTTTAATGCCGTACTACGCCGTCGTGAGGCGATCGTCGCCAACGAGGCCGGCACAACTCGAGACAGCATTATGGCCAAAGCTAGTTACCAAGGCCAAGACTTTTGGTTAGTAGACACCGCCGGCATGAAGGACCCAGAGGACGACTTTGAATTCACCATCCAAGAACAGATTCTGCAAGCCACCGACAGCGCCGATGTCATTTGGGTAGTTGTTGAAGCATTTGCCGCCATAACCGAAGAAGATCGTCGAGTTGCCAAGCTAGCGCTCAAAAGCAAAAAGCCCGTTTTTCTGCTGGTAAATAAAGTAGATAAAGCGCCTAAAACAATGCCCGAAGATTTCTTACGCCTGGGCATCAAGCCGGTATTTCTGACCAGTGCGATGCAAAATTATGGCATAGAAGACGTACTGAACGAGCTCATCGAGGTAATCCCAAAATCAACCATTCACGAGGATGACAACAGACTCCGGATAGCCATCTTGGGCCGTCCTAACGTGGGTAAATCGCAATTGTTTAATACGCTCGCAAAAAAACAGCAGGCTATTGTAGCCGACCGAGCAGGGACCACACGAGACATCAACCGAGCAACCGTACGATTTAATGGCCGCGAGATCGAAATACTCGATACCGCTGGCATCCGTCGTAGCGGAAAGATAGAAGTCGGCATAGAGAAATTCAGTGTCATCCGTTCTTTAAGCGCCATAGAACAAGCAGATATATGTTTGTTACTTATGGACGTGAACGAACTCAATGTCCAGCTCGACCAAAAAATCGCCGGCATGATCAAAGAAGCCGGTAAGGGACTTATTTTGGTCATCAGTAAATGGGATAACCTGGACGAAAAGACGCCTTTTACTCGTGACGACCTTGCAGCCCAAATCAAACATACTTTTGATTTCGTACCATGGGCGCCACTAATAGTTACTAGCTCGGTGACTGGCCAAAATGTATCAAAAATTTTTGAACTGGCTTCAGAAATAGACCAACGTCGCCAGCGCCGCATACCAACAGCCGAGATCAACCGGTGGCTACGTAAAACTGTTAATTCTCATCCGCCAGCTGGCCTCAAAAACCGATCGCCGAAATTGAATTACATGACACAAGAAGACGACAACCCAATTCCTGCATTTAAGGTTTTTGGTTCTCATACTAAATACCTACACTGGAGCTACCGGCGCTTTATGGAACGTAAACTTCGCGAAGAATACGACTACGCCGGTACACCCGTGCAACTTTGGTTCATCGAGAAACACGTCACGCACAAACACGGCGTAAGGCCAGCGGAATAGAGTACTTGACAAATACATAATTTGTCCTATAATGTCCTTCACGTGAGGTTGACGAAACACCAACCTTGAACGCAATCGAGCATTCAGTGACTCCTTGCGATCACCGACACGGCATTGCCCAAACAACGAAGCGGCCAAAGGAAATCTAAGGCGCCTCCGCGTTCGAGAATAAGCAATCGCAGACTAAGGCGAATACTTAACTCTTAAACGCATTAAGGAGGCGTATTTTATATGAGTAGAGGAAGAGAATCTTTAGTGGGCCCAGTTTTGATGGGTATGGCACTAGGGATTAACTTAGGGAATATTCTTCACATCATCGTCGATGATAGTGACGAACGGGTTGCTGAAGTACAGGCTCATAACGAGCAGTTACAGAGACAGCTCATACCAACGTACAAGGGCTTAGGGCACTTGGTACTCGATGACGAAAAGGACACATTCGTGTTCCATATCGATTCGACCGAATACCCAAGCCAAACCTGTAGTGGTGAGTATAAGGTAGAAGACGGCCATGCTGTTGCTGTTGGCTCGATAGCGTGTACCGAAGAGCACCAGATAGAAGGCAACTAAACATCAAGGGCGCCCCGCGAGAATCTCGCGGGGCGTAACCTTTATCAACTCAACAGTTTAGGGCATACTGTAGCCAATGGGATTATTTAGTAAGAAACCAACGCAAACTAGTAGTCATGCACCCTTATACACTATTGGTGGGCAAAAAACCGTCCTACTAGTCGGGCTCGGTAATCCTGGTAAGGACTACGACAACACTCGCCATAATATTGGATTTGCCTGTATAGACGCTTTTGTTGCAGCGAACAACGAGTTTGGCCCATGGGTGGCAAAGAAGGATCTAAAATGCACCCTCACAAGCGCTACGCTAGGCTCTACACGCGTTTTGGCCATTAAGCCGAGTACTTTTATGAATTTGAGCGGGGAAGCTGTACATGCAACCCTGAGCTTCTACAAGCTAGATATAAATAATGCAGTCGTCGTTCACGACGAGTTAGACATTGATTTTGGTCAAATACGAACCCGCATCGGCGGAGGTACTGCTGGACATAACGGCCTCAAATCCATACTGCAACACTGTGGTGAAAACTTTGGACGCATACGCATTGGCGTAAACAGTCAGCATCGCGTCAAGAACGACGAAAAGGATTTTGTACTAAAGCCCTTCAGTAAAGAAGAGCAGGGACATCTTGGCAACCTAATGCGTGAGACAACGGCAATTCTGACCGAATACGTATTTGGCGGTGAGCTGACAGCCGAAACTCGCAGCTTTTTAGTCTAGTATTTATTGTTCGGCCAAAAATCGCGACATGTGATCGTGCATTTGTTGTTCGGCATATGGAGTTATAAATTCAATCATACCGTCAATCAAACCAATTCGTGCCGTCTGTTGTTCGATAAACGCCCGGCGAGCCTGTGGGGTCGGTAGATATGACACATCTGCTCCGTTTGCAGCATTCCGGAGCTCACATAACTTACCTAAAATCATGCTAGCTGCCCCAATAGGTGCATCATCGCCAATAATCTTAGCTTCTTGGGGTGTAAACCGTAAAAGTCCAGCTTCTGTATCTATATCCATAGTTGCAATAATTGTATCAGTAATAAACGCAAACGGCCTACAGAGGGGGTGGGCACCGCTGCAGGCCGATTGCGGGAGACAACCGACTTGGGGTTATCTCCAATAAATACCCTTCAACCCACCCCGGTAAAGCGTCGAAGTCCAAAACTCCTTAAAGACTCGCGCCGGCCGCGAACGGCCATACTGACGTACTCACCTTGAAAACGGGGAGCTCCTGCCGCATTGGCAAGCCAATACAACGGAGCGGTAGTTAAAGGGGTTAGTTTGTTCTAGAGCGCTGCCACTCCGGCAAGCCGGGGCAGCGTAGAGAAGTAAGTGGAGGGTAACAACTTATTAGTCCGACGCTCTAAAACAATCTAACAATAGTTAGAATTTGGGGTAGAAGGTACGTAAATCCGCTTAAGCGGAATTTACAAATTGCAATTTTAGCAAATAGATGTCATTATGTCAATACCTAAATACAATTTTGTATGATTATCAAAAAAGTGTCACCCAATAAGTACAAGCGTCTTGAGAATCTATCTCTGTTAGCGCAGCCTGTAAACGATCTGTACTATTTGGGTGACGATTTTTTGTCTTTGCTAGAAAGGCCACTGATAGCCATTGTTGGTAGCCGCAAAATCAGTCCATACGGTCGGACGGTTACCGAAAAACTTGCCGCCGAATTAGCGAAAGAGGGAGTAGTGATTGTTAGTGGTCTGGCATTAGGAGTAGACTCTGTTGCTCATGCTGCAGCAGTACAAGCTGGCGGGCAAACTATAGCTGTCTTGCCATCTGGTTTGGGTAAGATCTACCCGGCAACACATACCAATTTGGCCAAGCGAATAATACAAACCGGCGGTGCCCTAGTTAGTGAATACCCTGCCACTAACGAACAACCCCAAAAATATCAGTTTATCGCTCGAAATCGCATTATCGCCGCCCTAAGCCAAGCCGTAATTATCACTGAAGCAGCAGCAAAAAGTGGCAGTTTACACACCGCTGATTTTGCCCTAGAGCAGGGAGTAGAGGTAATGGCCGTGCCAGGGAACATCACCAACCCAAACAGTGCAGGCACCAATAACCTCATAAAAACTGGTGCCACACCTATAACTTCAGCGCAAGACATCATGGAGTCGCTCCATCTAACGCCTACCAACGCTCGTAAGCAAAAGGTTAATTTTGCTAATCAAATCGAGGCAGACATCTACGAACTACTTGACGCATCCGCGTGCAATGAAGAAGCACTCGTTCAACAAGCCAACTGGAGTAGCCCAGAGATAGTCCAGGCACTAACAATGCTCGAGATACACGGCCATATCCAACGAGTTGGCTCAAATTGGCAGCGCAAGTAAAGATTTACAAAAAACTTGCACCCAAACCAAAAATCGCGTAGTGTAGCGCTTTGGATTAAATAAATAATCGTTATACTTAAGCAATATGTCGAAAAACTTAGTAATAGTAGAGAGTCCTGCCAAAGCCAAAACTATCGAGAAATACCTCGGTAAAGACTTTAAAGTAATGTCCAGTGTTGGGCATATTCGCTCTATTGCCAAAAAGACCAAAGACGGCAAAGAGGCAATAGATATTAAGG
>CAYUBG010000005.1:0-9056 GCA_964442995.1 uncultured Candidatus Saccharibacteria bacterium
CTTGTGTGCGACGTAGCGACGCAAGCTCCTGTAATACCAGGTAGTGCTGATAGTATTCTTTTGAGTTTGTGCCTCTAAAGCCAACCAAATCAACCATAATTTCGGTCATTTTACGCTGCCAGAGCACAACCTCGTCAATCCGTGATTGCAGCACATTGTCGGCAATACGTTGCTGCTCATCATCTAGCCCGTCAGGCACATCGTTGGCTCGGCTCTCGACGATAAACTCTGATACCTGCATCATACTAATACCAGCTTTTTCAACTTCGTTTAAAGCACCAAAAAGATAATAGCCTTTAGGGTCATACGCACTGGGACCATACATAAAATGGTATGAGTTGTAGTCCCAGCTTAGTTTTTTGCGTAGTTGCCCAGCACCCTTAATAGGTATATCTAAAAACGCCTCGTGCCGCTTTTTATCGTCGCTCTCGCTTGGTTCAGCTTTCGGCGGTTTCGGTTTGGCGGTCATTAGTGACTTTCGTGTTCGTCGTGCGTGGTGCAATCCTCAAGCTCAACCTCAATCGTAGCGTGTTGTATATCGTGCTCTTTTAGTAGTTTAGTCTTTACTTTCTCTACGATGTTACGACTGTCTTTCAGCTCGGTTTCATCAATGGCAATATGGCAGCTTAGAGCGTTATAACCAGAGCGAATTGCCCAAACGTGCATATCATCAACAGAGAGCACCTTATCTGTATCTGTGATAGCTTTGGTCAGTGCTGCAACATCCAAGTCTTTAGGCGTTCCCTCAAGCAGTATTTGCACAGCCTCACGCAGTATCTTGAGCGTGTTGTATACGAGCAACGCAGCAATTACTAAGCCAATCGCACTATCAATCCACGTTATGCCAGTCAGCCAAATGACCAAACCAGCGATAACTGCACCGAGTGATGAGAGTGCGTCAAAACTCATATCTATAAAGGCACTTCGCATATTCAAGTCTTTACGATTTTTAGATAAAACAATAGCGATTGAGCCATTTACCAAAATACCAACGAAAGCCACAGCAGCTACAACACCGCCCTCTATCGGATGTGGGTTGCCAAGTCTTTGGACAGCCTCGATAACAATAAATGCTGCCACTGCCAACATAACACTGGCATTGAGTAAAGCTGCTAGGATAGTCGCACGTCCATAACCAAAGGTTTTACTCTCGTTCGCCTCACGACGTGCTAGACGATTAGCAGCAAATGATACAGTTAGCGTAAAGGTATCAGTCAAATTGTGAGCAGCGTCAGCTATCAGGGCAAGGCTGCCTGTAAGTATGCCGAAGACAAATTCTACAATCGTGAAGCCAGTATTCAGCACTAGTCCGAACTTTATGCTGCCGTCGTTGTTTTTTGTTTTATGCTCGTGAGACATACGTCTGTTATTTCTGTTCCATTAGTTTTAATAAATCGCTCTTTTTGTATCGTCGCAGTTTACGTTCGCCAATGCGGATAGCTTTAAGAGTGCCGTTCTTATCCCAATTTCTGAGCGTGTTTGGGTGCACCTGCAAAAGTTCGCAAGCCTGTTTGAGTGTTAGAAAATCGGGTAAATCTTTCTGTGACATATATCCTCACAATTGATACTATTATCATACAAGAGTAAGAGTAACTGCGGTAGTGCGGTTTTGGAAAAGATGTGATGAAAAAAGACGACAAACAGCCAGATAAGCCTAAGAAAAAGCCGCTGAAAAAAGCGGTTAGTAAATCGTCGGCAAACAAAAAGCCTAAACAGCAAGACGATAAGCCGATTGAGATTATCCTACCTGCTAAGCCCAAACACACCCTGAACCTTGACGCTAAGAAATACAGAGACAGCCTTTCGGTTGATGAGTGGCTAGAATTATCTAAGAAAGACCCTAACCTACTAACCCCTACTCAAGCAAAACAACTTGCAGAGGCAAACAAGCAAGCTGCCGAAATAGCCAAGCGAATATCGGAACTGTATGACTTTAAGGGTATTGCCGCTATGTTTAAGACCATAGACACAATGCCAATTGCCCGTGTTATGCAACAAGCCCAGGAAACGGCTCTGGTCCTAAACAAGTTCCAAACCAACCTCATACTCCCAACCATACCAACACAGCAGCTTGTATCTTTTCAGCAAAACCTAGCAATATCAACGAGCCTCATCAGTCACTCGTTCGTGTCGGCAATTAACGCCTCTAACATTTTGCGTAACTTTTTCGCAGACTGGCAGATAATAAATGAGCGGCTAATAAAGGCACTAAGCATTGATATTGGCTCACTAGCCAACAGCTTTTCAAGGCTAACGCCAACAGAGTTTATTGACGTTGATGTAATAGATGTTGTTGACCGTGACGGCAATGTTGCCATTATCACTGATACTAACAAGACCCAGCGTATTGACGACGACTTTATTTACGTCAGTTCGGCAAAAGTGGACCTGCTGTTTACAGAGATACGAGCAAACCGACAAGAAATTACCGAGTTAAAACAGCTTATTGCTGGGCAACTGCCAAGTGGTCTTACTAAGATTGGCTATGCAGATGTGAGGTTTATATTTGAACGCTCAAAAATGATTATAAAAGGCGTTGAGGTTGCTGTCTCTCGCACCTCACAGCAAGCTCGGTTTTGTGATTTTTTCTTTAGCTCAAGAGATAACTTTATAAAGAAATGGGACATTGTTGAGTTTATGGCTACCGCTTTCGACGAGCATAAGGGCGTTGATGATGAGGCTGCTTTCGTAAGCAGGATTAAGGGCATAGTAAACGCCTTAAACGACAAGATAGCGATTGCCAGCAAAGGGCAAATAACGCAATTCTTTGTGCTGCTGAGTTACGAGGTTTATATAAACCCCGAATATATTTCTAATCTGTAAAAACGTAGTTATCCACGAGTTTAAACTCTGCTAAACAGCAGGGTTGTCTTAATTGGTACTATGCAGCAGCAAAGTAGCCAACAACCCAAAATCGTCACTCTGCAAGACTTTATTGCCGAGCTAGGTCGAGACGACGTTGCAACCGCCAACTTGGTCGGTTACTTTGACGTGCTGATTGAATTGGACCTGGAACTTAAAGAGCAAGAAAGGATTGATGAAAATGAGCGACGAAAGCAAACAAGCGATAGCTGATACGGTTCTAGCCTGGTGCAACGAGTGCCGACTATACGCCGCAATGCTGATAATTTGGAACGCTGAATTAAACGAGATTGAGCAGATTGTTAAAGAGGCAGAGGGTTACTTGCCAGCCATTATCGGTAGCCAAGCAACCTCTAACCACATCAGGTCGCTAATCTGCGACCTTGACCATAAGCAAATGAGAGCAATACGGGCTTATATCAGCCTACTGCTTGAGGGACCGTGTAAAACGCCAGAATGCCAAGAGGATTGCAATGTTAGTTAGCGAGGTAAATATCGTGCCAGTAAAGCCAAATAACGGCTTGGTAGCGTTTGCTAGTGTTGTCCTAGATGAAAGCCTATATCTCGGCTCTATTGGCGTTCATAGCCGCTTAGACGGCTCGTATAGGATTACTTACCCGACTAAAAAGCTCGGTAGTAAGGAATTGAACCTATACCACCCGACTAATCGAGACTTTGGCAAGCAGATTGAACAGGCGGTTGTTGCCAAGTGCGAACAACTTTTTAAAGGACGTGATGACTATGATAGACACAATAAAGCTAGTGATAAAAATGGACAAGCCACTACACTCACGAGCCAACTTTCAACCGACGCTTGATAGCATAAACCCTGACTACTTTGGCTATTTCAAGGCAATGGCTAACCCGTCAGCAGCTACCAAAAAGCTCGGCAAGTATCAGCCACGCCTTACCTACACCCAGCGACCTAGAGGCTATAAGCGAGCTGCCTATGAACTTGCGATTGAGCTTTCACTGCCAAAGATAGCGTTCGGCAATAACTTTGATGAGCTAACCGACGCTGACTACAACCTTGTTGTTCGGCAGCTACAAGAGACGCTAAGGGAAACGGGCGTTTGGCTATTCACGAAACAGATTGAAAATGCAGAGGTACGAGCATTACATTACAGCAAGAACTTTGTGTTTAAGGATTACACGTCCTGCTCGGCTGTGCTGCAAATGCTACGCACTGCTGACATTAGCAAGCGTTATGACGTGCAGAATACCAACTTTCGCAATGGCGGTTATGTGCTACACGTCCATACCAACTCGTTAGATATAGCCATATACGATAAGCTGGCAGACTTACGGCAATCCAAAACTAGCGAAAAACGTTCGCAAGAGAAAGATAACTTTGTGCAGCTCGACTTGCTCGACCAGTTGGCTCGGCAGCAGCCCGTTGCAGTTATGCGGTATGAGGTAAGGCTAAACGGTAAAAGAAAGACCACAGACGCTTTAACAGCCGTCGGCTTTGATAAGCCACTGACCTTTAACAATGTTTTCTCTACCGAACTTTCCAAAGCCTTGCTACAAGACCATTGGCAGAACTTTTTTAGCTCCCTGCCAAAGTTGGCACTAGACACTGACGACCCAGACAAGCTGCTCGCAAACATTTTGCAGTCAGCAGACGTTAAAGGTCCGTCGCAAGCTGCTGCTAGGCTTGGTATGACGCTGCTGCTTACAAAGAGCGAACAACGCCACATTAGAGCAATGTTTGAGGACCGTTTTGGCAAACACGCTTGGTCACGGCTCAAGCCACTTACTAAGCCTCCACATAAGGTCCAATACAAAACCATACTAGGCATTAACCAAATGCTTGAGCAGTTTGAGCCGACCAAAATGGACCAGATTAAAGGTCATCTATAATTGGCACTTATTGTTATATAATGGTATATACTACCAGAGAAAGGATTTACTATGAAAACTAAGGCATTTTTGATAGCAAGGGTCTCTGACCCAGAGCAAAGACAAGCGTTACCTGCACAGGTTTTACGCCTCGAAAAATACGGCAAAGATAAAGACTACGACTATGAGCTGTTTGAGTTTGACGAGAGTGCATACAAGGACAACCGCAAGACATTTGGCAACATTGTAAAAAGTATCCAAGCCTACCCAAATGAGTGCATTGTTGTTTTTGACAAAATTGACCGCTACACAAGAGATAGTTCAGCCGACGAGGTAAAAATACTCAATAAGCTCCGTGAGGACGGTAAAATCGAGATACACTTTCCGTCAGACAATTTATGCGTTACTAAAAACTCTGGTGCTCCTGACCTGTTCAGACTTGGTATTGGCGTGGCACTTGCTCGCTACTACTCTGATAGCATTAGAGATAATGTAAAGCGACGGTTTGAGCAAAAGCTAAATGACGGCGAGTGGCCTGGTAAAGCACCGATTGGTTATGTAAATCACAGAATTAGCGACAAAGAGACTACTGTGCTGATAGACCAAGAGCGAGCTGGCTATATTAAAAAGGCATTTCAACTACGGCTTGTAGGCACACCATGTAGAGGTATAGCTGCCCAGCTCAAAGCCGACGGCTTGCGGAACAATACAGCCAAACGTACAGCGATTGGTCAGAGTTACGTCGAACAAATACTTAAAAACCCGTTTTATTACGGCGTTATGCGATATAACGGTAAGCTATACCCTCACAAATACGAGCCGCTTATCAGCCGCAAGATGTTTGATAAGGTCCAGGCTGTTAATGAGCAGCGTGGCACAAACCGAACAAAAAAGCAGTCCATAGACTATACCTTTAACGGTCTGCTCAAATGCGGTAGCTGCGGTTGTAGCGTATCGTCTTACACTGCTAAGGGTAATGTGTATATGCAGTGCAGTAAGGGCAAAGGTCCGTGCAAGCAGATACACATCAAAGAAAAGGACCTTGTGCCGCAGGTTGCCGAGCTTGTGGGCAAACTAGCAATGAACGAGGACATAATAAACTATGTGATTGACGAGCTGCGTAAGCACCACGACAACCAACAGCTTTACTATGCCAATGCCATTGAGCAAACCCGTTCAGAATACGACACAATACAGAAAAAGCTCGGCATTTTGTATGAGGATAGGCTCGACGGGCGTATTACTCTCAATGACTATGACGAATATGTTAAGGACCTAAAGGCTCGCCAAGAGCAGTTAGACGACCAGCTCGTTAATTTGACCCACAATGATAAAAGTTTTCTATTAACCAGTTCGTATCTGTTAGAGATAGCTACAAAAGCCCCTAAACTATTCCAAAGTTCGAAAGCGGCTCTAAAATCTAAGCTTTTACGCTTTCTACTTTCGAACCTCGTAATTCAGGACAAAAAGCTCGTTTTCAATCTAAAAGCACCCTTTGATGTAATCTCAGAGTGCTCTCAAAATCAATCTTGGCTCGGGAGGCCGGACTCGAACCGGCAACCTCGAAGTTAACAGCTTCTTGCTCCACCATTGAGCTACTCCCGAATAAAATGTAAGGTGCTTTACGATCGAATCGTAACCGGACAAATTATAGCGAATAACACCTTAGATGGCAATTACTTCCCAGAGTCTTTGCCAAAACTGTAGCCAAGGTGCTCTCCTGCACGTACTAGGCGGACAAGTCGTAGTATACGGAGGCCGCGTAGCGATTCGGTAATAGTGTCGGTAATAGGTATGGCTGCTAGGAGGTAATACCAGTTTCGCCGCAGATAATGACGGCGGTTTTTGCTAAACGATATCCCAAGTATAAAATCGAGCAAAAATATACAAGCAATTGCGAAATCAATACGATCGATTGCCTGCTGTGCGGTATTGTTTAGCACGATTGTCAGGTCAGTGATAACTAACCCAATACTAACTAGCGCCAGTGCACCGAATATGAATTCTTTAACTATGAACCACTGGCTGTGTCTGGGCTTTTTCATTCTTATAGCAATTTACCAAGTACGAAATACAGGACAACGGCAAAACACAGCAGCCACAATGCAGTAGCGACACTTATTTGCATTTTTTTGGAAGTTTTATGTGTGCTCATACTATTTTAGCTGCACTACAACGGGTAGGCTCGCGAGTCCTTCTACGTATAACTTTGGCTGATTAAGATTTGCGGGGATTTCGTAAGCTAGTTCACCTTTGACGTTATCGCCCGGGGCAATGTCCCCGGCTTGAAACGCGTTGCGCAATTCTGCGACACCAAGTGTATAGGTGCGGCCCGAAGCATCTTTAATGTAGGTCTGTGTGGATGGGAAGAACTGGGTAATCCTGTTTGATTTATTTTTGATGTACAAATCGACAACTAAGAATTCATTGCCACTATTTGGGATAAGGGACTGCGGGTTGCCTTGAGATCGCTTGACATTGTCGATGCGCACTTCATAAAAGGTATTACTTATAGATTGCCCTGGTTTGAACGCATGTACATGCCCACCAAATGCACCACGTTGTGCCAGCAATGTTAACACGACAAAGCCGAGTGCAGCGCCAGACAATAGAAAGAATGCGACCCCCCCGAAGAAAAAGTGGTGATGCTGTAATTTCTTTTGTTTTTTCATTCTTGCCCCCTTGCTGCTTAATTATGGTTTGTTTGCGTCGTAGTAACCAATTTTTGCTGCCCCTGCCCAACTGCTGGTGTTGTTGTTAGTAGAGCTGCGGTGTCCGTGTGTTTGTCCATTTGAGCTTGCTCCTCCGGTGAGAATGGTATGAATGTCTTTGCCGCAAGTCTGGGTCGTGACGATTACCGACTGCGGTCCGGGGTGGTTTGGTTTGAACTGTACTAGATCGATTACCCAACTGAGATTTCTCCCCCAGCAGCTCGATAATGAGCTATGAGCATTCATATCGCTATTACCGTAGCATGGTGTAAGGCCGTTGCAGTAGGTTGGCGTTGGCGTTGGCGTGGGTGTTGGCGTTGGCGTTGGCGTTGGCGTGGGTGTTGGCGTGCTTGTACCGCCGCTACTGGCTCCCGAGCTGCCACCCGAAGCTGTCGTGCCGGATGAGGTGGTATTCTTGGTGCTACCTGAGGATGAGGTGTTTGATGTAGCACCTCCACTTGTGGTGTTTGAAGACGGTGACGGTGCCGATGAATCGCCGGCTGCTTTCCACTGTTCATTTGCAGCGTTTGGGTTGTTGCTGGATGCTACTGTAGTGCCCTGACTAGTCTGTAGGTCGGGTAGTTTGCTACCTTGTTTTTTTGCAAAGCCGAATCCAATACCGACGATCAGCAAAAACCCAAGCATAGTAGAGCCGAGTGCTGTAGCGACAAAGGTCTTGAGTGTTAAGTGAGATTTTATATCTATCATGACATAGAGAATTCTTCTGAATGAATCTGCCAGTTGGCGACACCTTTAGTCACTAACTGCTTACGCATTGATTTCATCATAACAGGCGGTCCGCACACATAAAAGTCTTTACCAGTGAGCCCATTGCTCTTTTCTTCCACAATATCCGCTGTCAGAAATCCTTGCACATCTGCTATATGTGGAATGAGTCGGAAATGAATGTTTGGATTTTGGGTTAGTTTGAGTAAGGCTGGGTAATCGACCATCTCTATCTCGTTTTTTACGCTGTAGTACAAATCCACAGTAAGTTCTTTGTTCTCTGGGAGGCTTTTAGCCATCGAAATAAAAGGTGTTATTCCTATGCCACCAGCGATCCAAATCTGGTTGGGGTTATTGTAGTTTCGGTAGCTAAACTTGCCATATGCTCCTTCAATTTCTGCGATGGCACCCGGCTTGAGCTGTAGCAAACTGCTTGTGTAGTCGCCAAGTGCTTTTACGCACAGTACGAGATTGTTATTTGATGGGGCTGATGCGATAGAAAACGGATGGGCCTCGCTAGTTATCCCCGGGACCCCGCTAAAGAAAAACCGGATGAATACAAACTGGCCTGGCTCGAAATGGAGTGCTTTGTCGACTGGCTCGAGGTTTAACTCGACAACGTCTTTGCCTACGGTACGGACTGTTTTGACATGGTAATTATATCTGCGAACGAGTATACGCCCACCTAATGTTCGGTAGGCTGCAGATATAAGGCCAACTATTGCAAATACGAGCAAATACCATCGTAAAAATGCATCATCGGATACTGTGCCTTTTACGAACAGTATATGTAGGCTAGCAAAGAAAAACGCAGCACCTAAAAATTTGTGTGTAAATAACCAAATGCGATATGGCAGATGAATAAAAAACGTAAGGATCAATAGGACAACCATGCCAAGCAGACCGATGATCCCG
>CAYUBG010000005.1:9101-22650 GCA_964442995.1 uncultured Candidatus Saccharibacteria bacterium
AACCCATAAGAACTTGGCTGCCACATTGAATGCTTCTAATGTGATTTGTTCGAAGTAGCGAAACGACAAGAGTACTGGATGAAAGCTGAGGAGTATGAGTGATATGCCGCCGGTTAGGTGATGCGCGATGTACATACGGTTGAGGCCACCAAAATAATCTTCCATAAAACGTAGTCGAACGGCCAGAATGAGGTTGATGGAATAAAGAAGCATGCCCGCGATTCCTGTGACCTGCCCTAACAGGCTAAATAACGTAAACGTCTGCCCGATGCTGCCACTATGCAGTGTAAGAGTTAGTGCCCGAATACTCGGTATGAGTGTTAGTACGATAATTACGGCCCAGCCGATTTTGTATCGAATGAGCACCCATAGTTCACTAACTTTCATGCTATAGGAAGGGTTTTGCGTGACCATTATATACAGATTACCGTAAGCAGCTTCTGTAAACAACTTACGCTAGTTATGCTATGAACTTAAAAATATTCTTTCCCAATGTTGCACTGCGCTGGGGACGTAGTGCTCGGGATGCTCGAGTAGGTCTTTTCGGAGCCAAGATTTCGCTACCCACTTTACAGATTCGACGGCATCTTCAAGTACTAAAGATTCTGCTGGGCCATCATATTTACCTCGAAACCAACAAACTACGCGTCGTGTACCATCCGTGTATTCTACGACCGCTTTATCTGCAAGGGTGAGATCTATGCCGGTTAAGCCAATTTCTTCTTCTAGCTCTTTGTAGGCATTTTCTTCGTACGATTCCCCTTTTGCTACGCCGCCAGCCGCTGCAGGTCCCCAAAGACCTGGGTGAAGATCCTTCTTGAATGAACGCTGAGCGATGAGTACTTCGCCCCTTGTATTTTCTAGCCAAACACCAGTTACGCGAATTCGGTCATGTGGATGCAGCTCGCCTCTTTTCTTGTATCCAAGAACTTTGTCCTGTTCGTCTACGATGATCGCAAATTCATCATTGCTGTTTATCATGCTAATTTTGCCTTTACTGCTGCGCGTGCTTCGCGGTCTTGATCGCGCTTCTTGAGTGTTTGGCGCTTGTCGTATTGCTTTTTGCCTTTACCGGCGGCGATCCGCAATTTAATGTATCTACCCTGTGTCAGGAGTTCTAATGGTACGATCGTGCGACCTTGTTGTTTTTCGGCGATGAGGTTGTTGATCTCGCGGCGCTTGGCTAATAACTTCCGAGAACGCACTTGATCACTTTCGCTAATAGGAACGCCAGGCATGGCAGAAATAGTAGCATTTACCAGCCACAGTTCGTTATCTTTGAGTGTCACAAAGGCGCCACGAAGCTGTCCATGCCCATGTCGCAAGGCTTTGGTCTCTTGCCCGGTGAGCTGAATGCCTACGAGTAGGCTGTCGTCAAGTGCGTAGTCATGTCGTGCTCGTCGGTTTTGAATTGATTTGGTCTGGCTAGTCTTCTTCTTGGCCATGCGACTATTGTACGGCACTTTATCGAGAAGAGTAACACTTTGTGCACTGTTGATCACGAATCGTTTCGCGGGCAGTATCCCATAAACTACTATCGCCAAGCTTGACCTTGCGCCAGTACCACATCTCGCTCCCCCATAGATCTATTTCGCCCATGCCTGTAGCTTTTCCGTAAATAATTCTGTCTTTTAGTCTGCGGGCATTGAGTGATTTGTCTTGCTCGGCTATCGATGCGCTTTTGATATCGCCACCTGCTGGCCAAGGTTCTGCCTGTAATTCATGCACAATCATATCTTTGCCGGTGACGATCTCCCCTGCGCCAGCTAGGAACGCATAGAACCATGCTGGGAATGGATATTCGAAGTAGCGCTTTGTAAGTGTCTTGTCCCACACTCGTTTGTATACTGAAACGCCAAATTTATCTGGCGTTGGTTTGCCGATGGGCAGTCCCAAGGCATTGTTGCTGCGACTGATAATCACTGTGTGATTAGGGTCTTTTTGCTTCACAAAGTTGAACTCATCGATCAGCCGATCACGATCAAAGTTCTTGCATTCACCAAAAACCTTCAAGAAATATTCGTTTTCGAGTTGATAGCTTTTGAGGGCCGGGCTTGTTTTATAGCGATCAATCACCATCCCCATGAAGGTTTTAAGGGCCGGCTGCCACTGTTCGTCCGGCTGACTCATCGCCCAAGAAGGCATATGGCATTCTGGCCAGCGTGGCTGTCTGAGGCCGATTGCTAGACTCACGCTCCCGCCAACAGATTCAATTTTCTTAAACTGCCAATCAAGTTCACTAAAATCATATTGCCCAGGTTCTGGTTCGATATCATCCCGGTAGCTTACCAACCGAAAATGCCGAAAATTCATGTCGTGCAATAGCGCATCCAGCGTAACTTCGGGGTCAAGATCGAACGAACGCGCGTAGTCTGGTATAAACGTCGTGCCAAATACCGGTACGCGGTGAGAGTTCTTAGCTATATACCAGCGTGCGATGCCATACATGCCGCTCACCATGATTATAAGAAGGGCGAGTAGAATGCAAACTATCTTTTGCCACCAGCGGCTTTCGTTTGCCCACCAGTAACGAGGTCGCTCAAAACGAAGATGCGAAAGTAGTCGGCGCCTGTACGACGCTTCTTTGTCGCCGTAATGCGCGTTTAGTAATTCTCGTTCTTTTTGCGCCTCTGTTAACGTGGTCTTTTTGTGGTTCTTTTTGGTTCCCATCTGGTACTATCTAGCTATTATCCTATGAAAAAAGCATTAACGTTAAGCTTGATTATACCAGTGTATAACGAACAGGACTATATTGGTCCATGCCTCGATGCAGTAGCCAATCAGACGATGTCGCCAATTGAAGTGATAATTGTTGATAATAATTCGTCAGATAACACTGTAAAAATTGCCAAAAAATATCGCTTCGTGAAGATTTTGCACGAATCAAAACAAGGTGCACTGTATGCTCGCACAGCAGGTTTCAACGCAGCCAAAGGAGATATTATTGGGCGTATTGATGCAGACTCACGGATCGAGTCAGGCTGGGTGGCTCGAGCGATTGAAGATTTTACCAAAGATAAGAACTTGGCTGCTGTGACCGGATCTTCGCATTGGTATGACATGCCCTTTGCTCCGTGGAATCATTGGGTAGAAGATTTCTTTAAACACACGTTATGGCGCTACGAAAAGAAATTTCCATTTTTGTTCGGGACAAACATGGCGATCCGCAAAAGTTCGTGGGACGCAGTAAAGAATTCTTTGTGTACTAAAGACTATATTTTTGAGGATGCTGACTTGGCTATTCATCTGCATCAGTCTGGGCATAAGTTGCTATATGACATTCGTTTGCGTGCTGGTATGTCGGCGCGTCGTGGTACCGATAGTTTTCGTGGGTTTTTACGATACATCCGTTTACAGAGCATTACGTATAAACAGCATAATATTCGAACGATTGGTTCGGCAGTCTCGATCGCAGCGTATTTAATGGGGTTTGTAATGTTGCGCCCGTTTAGCCTTTCGTATGATGTCGAGCAACAGCGTTTCTCTGCCAAAAAGTTACTATTTAGCCCAAACAAACCGCGTCGCCATCCATTCGACTAGATAGCATCGTTGCTGTGTATCTGACCTTTGCTATCGATTTCGGGAGTGCAATTTCCCCATAGTCCTTTGTTTGATTCGCGGGCCGTTTTTTCGTATGCCCGAAACTCGTCTAGTTTTGTAAACGGAAAATGAGTGTAGGCAAAGCCATAGCCTTGTTTGATTAACTCGGCGTTTAATAATGTTCCCTCCGGCAGATACACGTAGCGCAACAATCGGCTGTAACGATCTCTATTGGTGTTTTGCTGATCTGCTTCTAGTCGAACCCGATTACTGCCAATAGTTCTTTTTGTAAAATCGGCGGCTGCTTGGCCAAAGCACTGTACGGCTTTTCGGGGGTCGTGTGTTTCGGGTGTATCTACACCAATGAGGCGAACCTTTTCTTTGGTCCCGTCCATTTCTACCGCAATTGTATCGCCATCAACAAACTCGATGACTTTGTACAACCCAGGTTGATTTTGCTCGGCGACTTTGGCTGCAGGCTTTATAATGTTGTGTTGCTGAGCGTAGGCTAAGGTAATAGTGGCAATGCCCACCAGGAGAGTTACTACTCGTTTGGTGCGTCGTTTGTTCATATACCAATAGCTGATCGTATATATTCTGGGGACACCTGGGTGCCATCAACGACGATGGGATGTTCACTGTCTTTTGGTTGCTCTATTGCGCTCACAATTCTTTCAAACATTTCCTGAGCCATATTGCCAAAGGGTCGGTGTTCATCATTTTCGCCAAGAGTTGTTGCGCGGTGCTTTGCAATTTCTTCGGGAGTTTGTACCCAGATTAGTTTTGTATTTGCACCAACACGTTTGGCAATATCATACTTCTCGAGTCGATGTATATAGCGGTTAAGGTTTGCATCGTATATCACATCTCTGCCTTGGCCCAGATATCCTTCTGTCAGGCGGTTAATTTTTTCATAGAGTTCTTGATGCTCTTCTTCAGAAAATGATGGATCGACATATGTCTCTGCCCGAACCTGGTCAGACGAGAGTCGTATCGCGCCAGTAAGTTGCTCGATAATTCGTGCTACGGTTGTTTTGCCTGCCCCAGGGTAGCCTAACATCATATACAGCGTTGGTTTTGCCATGGCCTAATCGTAGCGTTTTGCATTGTAATAGTAAATGGGAAAGCCAATAAATATAGTTGAATAAAACAACAAAATATTGTATCGTATTATGATGCGAAAAGAATCTGCCGAATACCAAGAAACCGATTTAGAAGTACAAGAAGTTGCTGATGCGGCACTGTCGTATATTATGACTGGCGATGAGATTGGTCGTCCATATGATTTACGTGGCCTCGGTGTATTTGGAGTGATTGGTATGCTCCGCGAAAATGATGAGCTGTTTCAGGATGGCTTAACGATTGACCAGGAGCAGCGAGTTGCACAAATCGAGAGCGATGTTGATGCTGCAGTGCGACGTAATGCTCAGTACTATCCATTTGGGCATAACGATAATGCACGTTTCTCGGCGAACGGCTGCGTCGGTAGGCTGTAAATATACAAAATGACCCACACAATTGTGAGGGTCATCGGTGCACGCGTAGCAATCTATTTGATTTCTACTTTTTTGGGCTTTGGCAGTTCCTTGAACGGCACCGTAACTTTGAGCATGCCGTTATCAAAGCTTGCTTTAACATTATCGCCGTCGGCATGCTTTGGCAGTGCTAGTCGGCGATAGAAACTACTATGGCTTTCGCGGACCATATAGTTGCGCTTTTTATTGTTCTCTTCCTTTTCTTTGTGTGCACCCTTTATTTCTAGTACGCCATTGTGCACGTTGACCTCGACTTCATCTTTAGTGAAGCCAGGTATCTGTACTTCTGCAACTAACTGTTTGTCATCCTCGTTATAAACATCCATAGCTGGCATAGATTGAGTCACTGCTGGCATGCCGCCAAAAAATCCATTAAACAAGTCGTCCAATTGACTATGGACGGATGTGAGCCCTGCAAAAGGGTCACTCCAACGAATAAGATCGCTCATAATAACCTCCTTTTATTATGTGGGTTCTAATAACCACACCACTATAATGATAGAAAATTGGCACTCTCGTGTCAAGAGTGCCAATAATGGTTATGTTTGTTTACGCGCGCGGTTGTTTTGTATTTCGTTTTTTAGGTCACGAGCAATGGTCAGTACGCCCTTTGTGCCTTGGGCTTGTTCTATACGTTGTTCTAGTAGCTCTAGCGGGCAATCACATAGTATGCGAAGCATAGCTCTGTAAGGGTTTAGGCCTTTTGCTTCGAAGTCTTCTTTCATCTCTGTCCATTCTTCTTGGCTGCTTCCGGCTGCTATAAGGCCGATAATTGACTTAATACGCTCGGAACTCATCGAACGAATGGTGTTCGGTTTGTCGAAAATAGCTTGTAGAACCTCGTCTTTCGGAACACAAAGCATGCGTGCGCCAGCTCGAACTGTGCGAAGTTTGCGTGCAATTGTTTCTGGCTTGTTGGCAATTAATCTTGGCGCCTGGACAGCGACAACACTAATGTCGAAGCCTTGTTGCTCAAACGCAAGTAATCTAGCCTTGACATGGTCTGCATTCATCTCGAGTAGTATTGGCGCCTGGTAGGTAAGTTTCTCTAAGCCACTATCTTTAAGAAATTCAGCAGTTTCTAGTGCCTGGCCAATGTTTTGTACGGCTGATCCAGCCTCATTTACCAAAGTCTTAGGATTGGCACCAAAGCTGGCCAGTAACATTATGTTGTCATGCACGGTCGACCCACTGCTAAATGCCAAGCCTGGTGCACGAGCATACAATTTTCGGGCATTACCGCCGAACTTGGCTATAAAACGACCACTATCGATGAGATTAACAGGTCTTGGCAAGCTAACGGTCTGTCGAAGTGAGCGGAACTTGTCTATGTCACTTGTACTATAGCCAATAAAACTCAAGAATGATTCTCGGGCACTAAGTATGGCTTCGCGGTATTCCTCTGGGCTTTCGGCCACATTGGCATTGCCTACAGCAATAATGTTGCACAGTGTTTGCGTGTCAGCAGGCGAAATATCCTTAATGCCCCAAGCTGGCAACCATTCTAAGAGATCTTCTTGTAGCGGCTCAATAGCCTGCATAAGTACATCAGATTCGGATTCTGTGAGGGGATCGCCTACTAATCGTTTGACTTCTACGGTGTGTATAAAGCTCCGCAGTACGTCATCATCCGGCTGGCCGTCGAGTTGCTCGATAGCCCAAATACCAGCATCGGTATCGGCTGGCGTGGCTATCCTGGCATACAAAATATCGTTGGATGGGTTGGTGACTCTGTGTTCCATGCTGCTGTACTAAATAAAACACAATAGTACAATAAAAACGTCTAATAATCAATACCGGGATTGGCAAGGAACTTTTCGTCGAAGTGATGTTTGATCTTTGTCATGTTGGTTGCGATGTCGACGAGTGGTAGTAAGTCGTCTGGAAAATTCCGCCCGGTAAGGCAAAGACTTGTCTTGGCGTTTCTTTGTGTGATCAATTTTTTAAGCTGCGCTTTAGTGAGTAAGCCATCATTAACTGCATTATTAATCTCATCACAGATGACTAAGTCAAAATCACCACTGCAAGCAGCATCAAGGGCCTTGTTGTATGTCTCGAGCGCTGCTTGCTTATGTTGCTCGGGCGTCACATGATCAGGGCTAAGATTGCCAGCATTATAAAAGCCCTTTCCGCCCTTAAAAAAAGTTAGCTGATCCTTGAATACCGGCAGAATATCACGAATAAAAACATGCTCCCCTACTCCCCAGTATTTTATAAACTGGATGAACGCGACGTTCCAGCGATTGCCTAGTGCACGAGTCATAAGGCCAAGTGAGGCGCTCGTCTTGCCTTTACTGTCACCGGTATACACTATAACCACAGAGTCTTTGGTCTTGTAATCCTCGAAAGCCATACGTACTAGTGTACTACGCTGACTACCTTAATTGTTCGGATTTCTGCCTTGCTTCCCGGATTTCTTGCAAGCCGGGCACGAGTTCATCGACTGCCCCGGAAAGGATAATGCGGATATAGCGTTCTGCTCTGATAAGCGTGTCGTTATCAATTTTTGTGGACACCTCATGAAGCCTAGCAAGCAGTGCAAGTGGTGTTATGTCATCGTATTGTTCGGTCGTGTCATATAGATCAGATATTTTGTCGATATCTACGCTTTCAATCTCTCGCGATTTTGTTGGATGCTGGGTGATGGTTATAAAATCTGTCTTGTATACTACTTCGGATAATTGTAGCGCGATTGATGCCAGGTTACGTCGTTCAATTGCGCTGGTGATGCGATCGTGGCGTTCCGGATTTGTCGCTTCAGACGATAGGTCGTCGGCTGTGCTTCGTTCTGCTTGCCTGGTTGTTAGCACTAGTCCTGACTGAGCGATTACCTCCAGTGCGACTGCAGCGGGCCCATGGGCTGCTTGTAGTTCCACCGCACCCAGGTCGGGCTCCACGGCGGCAAGTGATGATTCTGCTGGCACTAGTAGCTCCACTGCAGATGCTGGCTCTGTACAAAGAAGAGGGTTTGGTTCGCTCATGATAAAAGCTCCTAACACCTACCACTATAGTAAAATAGTGTAGTTGTGTAAAGACAGTACGCTATATGTTGTGTTAGTCTCGTAGTGCGAGATCTATTTTGGGTCTATCAAAACCCACCACAACTGTTCCATTGATGTCGAGGACTGGCGTCACGACTTGGCCAATATGTTCTTGCACCCATTTTGCGGCTGCGGGGTTTTCGCTAACGTCGAGCTCTTTGACCTTGTGGCCTTTGCTATTGAGATACGCTTTGGCCATGTGGCAGTATGCGCAAGTTGGTGATGTGTACATCGTTATCATACGCGTAATTATACGCCTTTTGGCCAGAAAACGCCACGTTCGTGCCGGTCACGCAAAAACCTGTTGCAGCAACTCCCTCACTCCTGTTATACTGTGTCGGAAATGAGTACAACTGCCGCCGCCTGTACGACGACGACTTACCTCTTAGCGTGTGCTTGGGAGGATCTATGTTAAACGCACTGCCTTTTTTGTCGATAGCTGCAAATAGCGATGGTCCACATATTGCTCTTAGCCCTGAAGAAATTACAAAAATTGGCGGATTTACCATTAGTAACTCTATTATTTACGGCGCAATTTGTGCAGTTTTATTAGCGCTTATTCTTTTGGCGAGCCGTCGCAAGATTCGTACAAAAGCAGCACGTGGATTTGCGCAGATTGTAGAAATTCTCGTGGAATTTATAATCGGGTTAGTCGAAGGGCCACTTGGCAGTAGAAAAAAGGCCGTTAAGTACGCACCGATATTTGGTACATTCTTTTTGTTCATTATCTTCAGTAACCTTATGGGCCTTTTACCAATCGTTGGTCCAGGGGTCTTTGCTCGAACGGCCGAAGGTAACACGCCACTATTTCGCCCCTTTACTGCTGATCTAAATGGCACAATTGCCATGGCAGTAATTGCTATTATTACCATCCAGTACTTGTCTATAAAAGAATCGGGCTTTTTGGGACATCTAAAACATTACTTCACCGACAAACCTTTCAATCCAATTAATATGTTTATCGGCGTACTCGAAGTGTTTGGCGAGTTTACCCGTATGATTAGCCTGAGCCTTCGATTGTTCCTTAACACAGCGGTTGGGGAGATTCTGATCAGTGTCTTTGCTTTTATCGGTAAAGATTTTCGTTCGTTTACTATTCTGCCTGTTGCCATGTTCGAGATGCTGGTAGCAGGAATTCAGGCGTACGTATTTACCGTACTATGCGCCACCTATCTCGGCCTGGCCATAAGTCATGGCCATGATGATGAACATTCCGCCCAAGAAGTTGACCCAGTTGTGGCCGCTTTAGAGGGGGATGTTAGCCATTAATTAAATATCCGTCGGAAGGTTCATTCATTTGGGCGCTGGCGGTAACAAGGTAAAAAAGGAGTTAAAATGGCACCATTAGTAACACGATTTGCAGCAGAAACTGCTGAAGTCGCACAACGAGGCGGTTGGAACCCAACTGCAAGTAAAGCATTCATGCTTGGCCTCGCTTTTGCTGCAGCCGCTATCGGCTTGGGCATGGTGGGCGCAAACTACATGAAGGCTCTGGGTCGAAACCCAGAAGCTGGTAAGGCTGCGGGCCAGATTGTTATTATCGCAGCCATGATCGAGGTTACAGCGCTTTTGGCCTTCCTCGGTGCGTTAATCGTTAAATAAGGTACGGTATGCTCGAGTTTCTATCATTTATGACATTCGCATCAGCCGCCGCCGAAGAAAAATCGGGTATCGCGGTACTTGGTATAGATCCCAAGGTAATTTTGCTGCAAGCAGGAACCTTCTTGTTATTGTTCCTGATCATCAAAAAGTTTGCGTTAGAGAATATTGTTAAGACACTCGAGCAACGTCGCCAGACTATCGATAAAGGTGTTGAGCTGGGTCTTGCTATGCAAAAACAGAAGGCCCAGTTCGACGAAGAGCTCAAGAAATTGCATCACCAAGCTCGAGAGCAGGCTGATGGTATTTTGGCAGAAGCCCATAAAGAGGCTGGCGAGATTATCAAATCCGGCGAAGCAACGGCAGCACAAAAGGTTGACCTGATGCTCCGAGACGCTACTCAGCGTATTGATCGAGAAATGCAAACAGCACGAGCAGACCTGCGTAAAGAAATGCTTGCCTTGGTCGCTGAAGCAACCGAAGTTATCATTGACGAGAAACTCGATGCCAAAAAAGACGCCAGCCTTATTGAGCGAGCACTTGGGAAGTTGCGAGCATGAGCACCATCACTAATCGTCAGCTAGCAGACGTAGTATTACAAAATCTTGAACAAGGTCTTGCTACTGCAGTGATCGTGCAGCAACTAGCAGCATATTTAGTGCAACAGCGACGGACAAAGGATGCCGAAGCGATCATGAGAATTGTCTTAGAGCAGCGAACCGTTCGTCATGGAAAGGTTGAGCTGCAGGTGACGACGGCTCATGAATTAAGCGATGCTTTATCACAGGCCATTAAGAGTATTTTTGCGAACGAAGGAAACAATATAAGTATTAATCACGTAAAAGATCCGTCTGTAATCGGCGGCGTGCTGGTGGAATTACCAGGTAAGCGTCTCGATTTGACCGTACGCCGACGTTTACAGCGACTTAAAGAAACGGGAGTGAAATAAAATGGCAGATATTAATGTAAAAGATTTAAGTGCTGAGCTCAAAGCTGCAATCGACAAACTGAAGACGAGCCCAGATATCGAAAATGTTGGCATCGTGACGCGAGTTGGCGATGGAATTGCCTGGATCTATGGACTCAGTAGCTGCGGTTACAGCGAGATGATTGAAATAGAGAGCGAGAATGGCACTGTCCCTGCTTTTGCTCTAAACCTTATGGAAGATGAGATCGGTGCGGTACTCATGGGTGATGACGTTCGCGTAAAAGCCGGAGCTCGCGTAAAACTAACTGGACAGATTTTGGAAGTGCCCGTCGGTCCAGAATTGGTTGGTCGCGTTGTCGATCCGCTTGGACGACCATTGGACGATAAGGGCCCGATTAAGACAAAGCAAAGAGGTCTTATTGAGCGTCCGGCGCCAGGTGTACTTGACCGTAAAAGTGTACACGAACCTCTTATGACAGGTCTGATGGCTATCGATGCTATGGTGCCAATTGGTCGTGGTCAACGTGAGCTGATTATCGGCGACCGTCAAACCGGTAAGACTGCAGTCGCGTTGGATACTATGATTAACCAGCATAAACAAAAGACAGGTGTCATTAACATCTATGTTGCAGTTGGCCAAAAAATGAGCAAAGTAGCACGTCTGATCGAGCGCTTAAAACGCGAAGGTGTGATGGACCAGACCATCGTTGTCGCCACCAGTGCATCCGACCCAGCTAGCTTGCAATACCTTGCACCATACGCAGGTGCTGCCATGGGTGAGTACTTTCGTGACAACGGTGAGCATGCACTTATTATTTACGATGATCTCACGAAACACGCGGTAGCATATCGACAGATGTCATTGCTACTCCGCCGTCCACCAGGGCGAGAGGCCTACCCAGGTGACGTGTTCTACTTGCATAGTCGTTTACTAGAGCGTGCTGCAAAAATGAGCGACGCCAAAGGTGCCGGTAGTCTCACTGCCCTGCCGATAATCGAAACACAGGCTGGTGATATTAGTGCTTATATCCCTACCAATGTCATTAGTATTACCGATGGTCAGATCTTTATGGAAACAAACTTGTTCTATCAGGGTATCCGCCCTGCTGTGTCGGTTGGTCTTTCGGTGAGTCGTGTGGGTGGTAGTGCTCAAACTAAAGCCGTTAAGTCAGTCGCTGGTTCACTCCGATTGGATCTTGCGCAGTTCCGTGAGTTGGCGGCTTTTGCGCAGTTTAGCACTGATCTCGACCCAGAAACCAAGGGTAAGATCGAGCGTGGTCAGAGGCTAACAGAGTTACTCAAACAGCCACAATACAGTCCACTTTCGGTCTGGGAGCAAACAGCAAGTCTCATGGCCGCTACCGAAGGAGACTTCGATAGCGTGCCCGTAACAAAGATCAAAGATGCTCAGGCGTCTCTGTTGCACGAACTGCATAGTCAATATCGTAAGGTCATGGATCAGCTCGATAAGGGTGACAAACCAAGCGATGATGTCAAAGTATTAGTACACAAAGTTGCCAAGGACGTTGCCGAGAGTTATCAGCAAAAAACTAAGGAAGTAGTAGAGGCCTAAACCGTGGCTAGTCAGCAGCAACTAAAGCAGCGCATTGGTTCGGTAAAGAACACAAAGCAAATTACAAAAGCTATGGAGCTGGTTAGTGCTAGCAAAATGCGCCGGGCCCAAGAATTGGCACTCAAAAGTCGGGATTATCGTAATGTTGCCAGACAGATTTTGGCTCGTTTGCGTGAACTGACTGATGTTAGTAAGCATCCTATGTATATGGTTCGGCCGCTTCAAACAAGACTACATGTTGTTGTTACCAGTAATCGTGGCCTGGCCGGGGCTTATAACAGTAATGTTCTTCGTCGGCTAACTAAAGAGCTGAAATCAGATCAAGAGAGCGGCATCGCTAGCAAGCTGATTGTCGTGGGTAAACAAGCCGCCCGATTCGTGGTGCGATTCGAGGGTATTGATGTTATCGCTGCGTATACTGATTTTCCTGATCACCCATCAGCTAATGATATCCGCCCAATCTTAGAGACTGTGCGTGATGTATTTACAAACGAAACGGTTGACGTGGTAGATGTATTGTATACGGACTACAAATCTAGTATTAATCAGATTGTAACTGTCGAACGAGTATTGCCTGCTGCATTTACTGACGAAGAAATAAGCCCCGATCTAGAAGCAGCAATTTTTGAACCAAACCCCCGCGCGGTCCTGAGCGTTGTCACAGAACGCCTCATCGAGGCCCAACTGGCTCAGGCCTTGCTAGAATCTAGCGCTAGCGAGCAGTCTATGCGTATGATGGCCATGAAAAACGCAACAGACAACGCAAGTGATCTGATCGATGATCTTACATTAGCATTTAATACCGCTCGCCAAGCAGCTATTACTCAAGAGTTAGCTGAAATTGTCGGCGGTGCGGAGGCCATAAAATGAGTAATACTTTAGATCAAGCTTGGACTGAACGCATGGTGGAGATCAAGCAAGAGCGTCGTGCTGTTCAAGATAGGATATTAGCAACAGATTATTACTGGGGCCCTATACCCGGAGAAACGGCATTAGAAATTGCTTGGGAAAAAGTACGTATTGACGCGACAGAAGCCTTTGGCCAACAAGTGGATGAATTAGGAGAACCGGCACTCCGCAGAGGCGACGTTGATTACCCCGATACATATGCGATAGCCAATAAGGCAATGTTAGATGTACTGGGCGACGGTGTCAGATGCGATGATCGTGGGATTGGCGATTACGCTCTAAAGTCTTTAGTGACGGTAGAGAGCTATGGAATGTTAAATAATATGCTTGGTCGTATAGTTGGAGTCTACGAAGATGGCATGATTGTACCTAGAGAAGATAAGCAGATGAATGGTATATAAGGAGCAACAATGGTAACAGCAGA
>CAYUBG010000006.1:0-20143 GCA_964442995.1 uncultured Candidatus Saccharibacteria bacterium
GTGGGGGCATAGTGATTTCCTGCTTATGTTTACATTCATTGTATCACCAATTCAGAAGCCAAAAAACAGGGGTGCATATGATAAAATAGGATTGTGAAATTACTCAACGGTCGAGATTTGGCCGACTTTATTAAAGAGCGCCAAGCAAAACAGGTGAGGGCGCTCATCCAGGCCGAACACGTTACGCCAAAGTTGGCTATTGTTTTGACCATAGATCATCCTGTCATTGATGTGTATATACGTATGAAAAAGCGCTATGGCGAAGATCTTGGTGTTGATGTTGACGTGCATAGGGTGCAGCAGTCGGAAGCCAGAGGAATCATTACGAAGCTAAATGCAGATGACACGGTGCATGGGATAATCGTCCAGCTGCCGCTCGAAGACCCTGCCCAAACAGATGAGATCGTAAACCTCGTTGTTCCCGATAAAGACGTCGATGCGTTGGGGCATAATGCGAAGTTTGTACCCGCTACGCCAAATGCAATCTTGTGGTTGCTGGCTGGCTACAATATTGAGCTTCGGGGCAAAAAAGTACTACTGATCGGTCGTGGTAAATTGGTGGGCGCACCTCTGGAAAGAATACTCAAAGATTCTGGTGTAGATGTGTCGGTTGTTGATCGATCGACCAAAGAGCTAGCCAAAAAAACTTTGGCTGCAGACGTCATTATCACTGCCACAGGCAGCCCTAGCATCTTGTATCCAGACATGATCAAACAAGGCGCGATTGTAGTCGATGCCGGCGTGGCCAGTGAAGACGGGAAAACAGTTGGTGACGTAGCCGACAGCGTCTATGAGCGAGATGATCTGACAATTACACCTGCCAAAGGTGGAGTAGGGCCACTAACGGTAACGGCGTTGTTCGACAATGTGATTCGAGCTGCGCGACGCACTGTTAGTCAGAACGATTAGTTATTGCTTAGAAAGTTGCTCAATACTTGTAGCAATTTTTTGTTTTCTGATGGATTGCCAATACTAATTCGCAAATGATTGGGTAGTCCATATTCTTTGACGGGACGTACTAGAATACCTGCATTTTGCAGGGCTGTATTTGCCATTTCAGCATCAGCGAATTCAGCTAGCACAAAGTTACCAAAGCTAGGTACATAGTTTATATTGAGTGCTTGCAGGCTACTTTCTAGCATGCTCCGTTCTTGCAGGTTTTGCTGAGCCGTTGTTGTCACAAAAGCATTGTCTTGTAGTGCGGCAACAGCTGCAACAATAGCGACTGCATTGACATTAAATGGTTGTCGCACTCTGTTCAGTAAGGCAACGATGGCTGGGCTTGCCAGCCCATAGCCGATACGCAAACCTGGCAGCCCATATGCCTTAGAAAATGTTCTGGTGATTATCAGGTTTGGGTACGTATCTAGCCATTCGACTGTAGGCGCAGTGTCTTGCTTGTCCAGGTACTCATAGTATGCTTGATCAAGTACTACAAGTACGGAGGGAGGGACAGTATCCAGTAATGATTGTACCGCTTTCCAATCTGCAAAAGTCCCTGTAGGGTTGTTAGGGTTAGCAATCCAGATAACTTTGGTTTTGTTGGTTACGGCTTTCGTCATGGCAGTTAGGTCGTGCCCATAGTTATGTGCCGGTACAATGCAGTTTTCTGCACCAGCAATCTGGGTGAGTAATCGGTAGATAGCAAAGCCATACTGTGAAGAAATTGCCTGACAATCTGGACCGAGGTATGTTCTGGCGATAAGATCAAGCACGTCGTTTGATCCATTGCCAAGTACTACATGTTCTGGTTGCAGATTATGGTACTTCGCGATCGCCGCTACGAGATCCGAACCGTCAGGGTAGCGGTTTAGCGTGTGGAGCTGGGCGATAGCAGTCGTAACATGGTGGCTGGGGGTAGATGGGTTTTCGTTGGATGCTATGTACGTAACTTCTTCAAGTTTGATCCCAGCCTGTTTGGCGATGGTAGCAATTGGGTCACTTTTTTTGTAAGGAGCTATTTGATCAATGTGTGATAGTGGTTCAGGAAGTTTCATTCAGTTGCCTTTCGATATCACTTAGCGTGTTAAGTAATTTCTGCCTAGCCGCTTTAGCAAATGGATTACCGGTTTCGATAGTACGAAAAAGCTCCTCGCTGTGTCCCCTATCCAGTGCTTCCAAATCGACGAGTTTTTGAAAAGATGGCGTGCGAATAGGTTCGCCGGCTACGTCGAGAACGGCACATGCTCGCCCGATAAACATGGTTAGTGCATGTACATTAGCCATGTGCTTGTCATGTTCTTCGTTACTCATATGCACAACTTCAAGGCTAAGTGTTTTTTCGCAAAACTGCACAACCATTTCTGCCAGATGCCCAAGTTGCTGTGTAACAATCAGTTTATGGGGGGTTGTATTGCTGTGGAATGTTTGGGGTCCAAACAAAGGGTGAGTTATTAGTAGGTTGTTGTGTTTCGGAAACGCAGCATGGATTAGCTCGGCCGGTTTTACCTTGACAGAACAAACATCAATCAGCAGGCTGGTCGATGGCAATATTGGCTGCAGTCGGTCAAGTACCGACTGTAGGGCCATGAAGGGAACTGACAATATGACTATGTCACACGTGCCAACAGTCAAAAATTCTTTATTACTAGACGTACTACCAATCATCTGCACGGGTATGTTCGAAGGAGCTAGTTCGGCCAATAGTTTTGCAAATGGACCACGGCCAATAATTCCGATAGATTTGATGCTATTTGCCATGCTGCACCTCTCGAATGGCTGTATGATTTATTACCACCTCATCGATTATTAGTCGCAGAATGTCTTGTGCCAGTTTTGGATTTACGCCAGATTCTTTGGCAAGTTTGGCTATGTGTGTCATTTGCCGGGCTTCTCGATCTGGATCTACCAATGGTATATTGTTGGCCCTCTTTAGCTCACCCACTTGTTGAGTGATCGCAAATCGTTTGGCCAGCACTGCTAGCCATTGCTGGTCAGCTATATCAATCTGCGACCGTAGATCTTTTAGATTGGTTGTCATAGTATCTCACTTTCTTGTATTTAGTATATTAAAAAACCGCCTGTGTGGCGGTTGTGAAATTTTGTTCTTATAGCATCACAAATACGCGCCACGATTGTAATAGCGTGCATAATAGGTTGTGTTTGCTGTAAAAATAAGCATGCGCAGAAGTATAGTACTAAGTAGTATTTGACGCAACTAATTTACGGTTTGTACTAAAAGTGAGTGGTAGTTATCAGGCATGGAATGCTCTGAGAGAGCGAGGTAGTCGTAATTTGCTGGAATATCGAACGAATACTTAACAAGTTCAGGGTATTGCTGTTGAGCAAGTTTCATCGCAGCCCGCGATTCCTTTACCTCACCAACGCAATCCAGCGGCTTATCGCCTTCTATGCCAAGCAGCTGACGATAAGTCGAATCCATATCTGGGTCGAGCAGAAGATTTTTACCCCACATTTTTTCTAATGCTGTGCGCGAAACAAATGGTGTAAGTGCCAGAAATACAAAAGCGCATTTGCTGCACTCCCCGCACCAAAACATTTGAACTTGGTCATGAGTAAACGCTCGGTTGCAAGAACTAAACACATCTTTGTACGTATCAAAGCCGATTCGGGCAAATACTTTGGCGATATGTAGTTCGCTGAGTGGTCGAAGGAACGAAAAATACCCCACTGAATCGGCAAACAAATGTGAAAGTATTGCCTGATAATCTTTTTCGAATTCCAATGACTTCGAGTATTGATGATTAATGGCGACACTTTGATACGTAAGATTTGGTTCGTTGGCAGAGCTTTCATTAGAAACCACGTGATACTTATAGCCTGTTAGCAGCGCGACAATCGTTCCAACACAAGCTATGATTGCCGATATTGGCACATGGCCGTTGAGAGCATCTTGCTGATTGAGTGTACCAATCTGTGGATCCCATTGGCGTTCCACGAAATAGTGTGGCAAATCGATTCGATCAATCAAGGGCTGTAGCTGGCTACGATGATTTAGACTCCAAGTAGCAACCTTTGACTGGTCGCGTAGTAATTCTGCTGTTACGAGCGAGTCCTTACCCCCACCGATCCCTATCAGCACCCCGTCATTATTTGTTATAGCAGCATCAGATGTAATGTCTTGTGTATTTGCAGTAAAGCCGATAGGTGTTTGTGGGTCGATCTTGTTGACATAAAAGAACTCGCCCAACCCTCTTTGATACGTCTTGTTAAATAACTCAGCTTCATGTGTGTCCAGCTCATGGCCTGACAGCTGAATATTAGGGGCGAGGTACATCTTGTAGTACGACACTCCTGCCATGATGAATAAGTGCTTACAGGCAATTGCTAAGGCTTCTTCGGGTAGGGTATCAATAAACTCAAAGTCAAACCGGAAGGTTTCGGTAAACGTAAGTTTGTTGTCATACCCATAGGTTAGCGTCAGTGTTTTTGACTCGTGATCAAATTGGTAGCCACGAAAAACAAACGTATCGTACGTGCTCATAGCTTGTTTACACAGTCTTTGTACTGACGCCCACGGTCTTCAAAGTTTTTGAACATATCAAAACTTGCAAATCCTGGTGACAGTACAACGGCATCGCCTGGCTTGGCAAGCTGCTGCGCGGCAGTTACTATCGCTGGCATGTCGGCGGCGTCAGAGATATGGTAGTTTGTGTAGCCGACGGTATCGAGTTCTGCTTGTACTTTTGGGCCGGTCTGACCAATCAGCAAGACACTGCGTATGTCGTCGCTGTGTTGCTGAATGATTTCTGCCAATTTTCTGAGCGGAAGCCCTCTATCGTAGCCACCAATTATGAGTACTTTTGGTTCGTTAATTGCGTTGATGGCCGCAATGGTGGCGCCAATGCCTGTTGCAAACGAATCGTTATAAAATGTCACATCATTTACAGTTCGTACGGGTTCTATTCGGTGGGGAAGACCAGAAAAATTTTTGACCGTTTCTTTGATTACCGTTGTATTGCCGTCAATAATCTTCCAGGTAGCGGCGATCGCTGCGCAGACATTTTCTAGGTTGTGCCTGCCCAAAAGTTTTACGTCAGTAGTTTTGCATACCTCAGTATCTTCGTAGTAAATTGTGTCACCGAGCACATAGGCGCCTGTCTTCTCTTGGGGCTGCTGCTCTTGCGGAGGAACTTCGTAGGATATTTTGCGGGCAGGCGACACGCCAACGACTTCCGTAGAAAGGTCGTTTGCTCGGTTGAACACTGCGAGGCCATCATCGTCTTGGTAGCGAAAAATTTGTTGTTTAGCACCTATGTATTCGGCAATACCTTTATGCCAGTCCAAGTGCTCTGGTGCGACCATCAGGCAGACGGCAATAGCGGGCGAAAAGTGCAAGTCGATTAGCTGGAAGTTTGCCAGTTCGAGCACGACATAATCGCTCGGCTGTATATTGTCTTTGAGCATCTCTAATGGCGGTATGCCAATATTGCCACCCAGGTGTACTGTTTTACCGGCATTCTGTAGAATTTTGGTTATTAGTGTGGACGTCGTTCCTTTTCCTTTTGTGCCTGTTACACCAATGACGGTGGCTGGACAAACGCGAAAGAACTCTTCTGTTACTGTGGTGACCTTGCGTAAAACATGGGTATCATTTGCTTCAACAATGTCGTCAGGGTGAATGGCAGGGGAGCGAACAATCAAATCGAATCGCTCGAGATTGCCTAAGTATCCCTTCCCTATCTGTTTGGCGATGTGTTCTGGTAGGTCTATGTCATTTTGGTCGCAAACAGTAATATCGTTTTTTGGCCCCCAATATTCTAACGCAGACTTGCCTTGCGACCCATAACCCAAAATTGCAATCTTCATGCGATTATTATGCCTTATACACTAGCAGTGGAGCAAACGTTACTTTGCAAGATGCTTTTTGACCAAGTCGGCAACTTGGCGAGGGGTCATATCTGCTTTTAATATGATGTCGACAACACCCATTTTTTTGACCGTTTCAGGTACCTCTTGCTCGCCCATATTGGTTAAAATAACCACCTTGGTTTTAGCCCCCCAGGTGGTTTTACGTAGTTTTGCAAGCATTTCGTCGCCAGTCATCTCTGGCATCATCAAGTCGAGCAGAATAATATCTGGCTTCATCTTTTCGGCCAGTTGCAGACCAAGCTTGCCATTTTCGGCTGTATCGACATCATAACCCTCGGCTTCGAACTTAATACGATACATCTGGCTGATGGCTTGGTCATCTTCGACAATAGCGATTTTCGCTGCCATATGATTATGGTACGAGAACTTGAGCATTTGCACAATAGATTATGCCATCAAGATTGACGTACGATACGTTACGCTTGTGCTTGTCTCATCTTTCGCATATTGGCTATCATCAATATTCTAAACGTATCTTTGGGTCTACAGCTTACTTGTAAGTGATAGAATGTGACCATGAGTTCATCTGATCATCCTGAGATTGACGGTAGTTATGTAGATAGAGTATTTCGCGAACAGATGGTGGGGATGCAAGGTATTTTTGATGCTGTATTATTTGCGCCAGACGATGGTTATGACAAGGGACCGCGGTACATTCATCCTGTTCTTTTACCAAAGGAAAGCAGTCAATCGATACCTCTTGGCCATATTGCGTTTCAGGGCGACTTTGATACACCGCCAATCAATAAACTTGACTAAATAACAATACTAATAAATAGTATTGTTATGTCCGAAGTTATTAACTCACTTTTGAATGAACAGATATCGCCAGAAATAGCCCCCAGGCTTCTATTGTGGCAATTTGAGCGAGTTGGCTCGACATTTTTACTTGATCAGCTTGAGAAACAGCATATCGTTCACAATGAGCCTTATAAACTACTTATTCCAGAGCGTTGGCCAATCGCGAGGAGTTACGATGGTGGTCTAATAGACGTAGACGCATTTTTTGAGGATACGGATATTTCTACTGTAGATAAATTTTGGCTTCAGAATTTAGTACTTTCACTGCATTACCCTGCAGGCCAAGTTGTCAAAGAGACTAACTTGTTTCTTGCGTTGCCTCAGTTTTTGGAATTGTTTCCTCGTTCGCAAGTTAGCTTGCTTACACGTGACCCACGGGGTATTATTTCGTCATTCAAGCGAAATGGATTATTTGAAAGATGGAATTATGGTGATGTCTCTAGTCTTCTATCGCGCCAGCTGACATCGACCCGCCCCGAGAATTACCAAGCACTAAAGCAAATGGCTGATCGTGATGCACCGTGGCAACATCGATTAACCTGGTTGATTGGCTTAAACGCTGTTCTACTTTCGCGCTACGTTGCTCCGGAGACTGTCACCGAGGTGATTGAATATGAGGCGAATGTTGTTCCAATGGGCGAGCAAGCATATACGGCTAATCAGCGTGTACAAGATTCGATATTTGCGACCAACATACAGAAAACTCATGATGATTACGAAACAAGATTTAGCGCAGAAGAGCTCGATGGTATTAATGACGAAATTGAAAGGTGTGCAGCTTTTGTAGCGAATGAGTTTGATAAGGATGACTTGCGTTGGTTTGATCAGCTATTTGGAAGGCATGCAACAGATGGTTCGCGTCGTCCAGGAATAGGTGCGTTAGCCAAAAATCTAGGGGCTGTGAGTGCGGCTACGCAAGACGTTAGGCTACTACCAGTTGATCAACAGCCAAATGGCGAAGTTGTACCCAGGAGATTAGTGAAGCTTAAAGAAGATCAGCCGTTGCTTTGGTCGCACTCACTCGTTACGAATAATGAAATTAGTCAATTTCTACAAGAGCTTTTAGATGTTGGCATGAACCCAGATACAAATATCATTATGTTGCTCGATAATATGCCAACGTCGCGCGGTGGAAGATTAACGTATGATTCGGAAAACGGTCGTTTTCTGAAGGCGGAAGGTTACGATGGTCATCCTGCCTACTGGATTTCTTGGCTAACAGCAGCGCTTTTTGCATACAGGGAGGGGATGAGACTTCCGACTTACGAGGAGTGGGAGGCTGCATATGAGGAAAACTGTGAACATATAGAAGACCATCCAGGTAATCACACATATGCTCACGATGATGTTGTCCCGACCGGAAATGGTACTCATGATATCCCAGACGATTTTTTTGGAAACCTAAAAATATGGTGTCAAGATTGGGCAAGCGAACATGATGTTAGTAAGAAAATTGCGGGTATTTCATGGAAGAACTATGACCATGATGGCTATGAGATGCAGGCCGAACGACCCTATCTAACGAGTTCAAGAATAATCGGTGCACGTATGGTTTGCTGCAGCGAATGCGGTCCCCACACGCGTCGAGGGATTCTGGACGTAAAGAGAAAATATGATGAAGTTCTGCAGCTGATAGCGCAGGCGCGTGGTGCCACCGCAGCCGAATTAGAGTCAATCAATCATAAAATATCCACTATAATTTGCGGTGATGAGTGTGAGCATAAACATGGTGCGAAAAATCAATTGGACAATCATTAAACGTGAAGTTGACCTATGATTTTGACTGGAAGCAGTATTAAGAAATTTGTCGCGCAAGGACGGATTGTCATTGAGCCCTTTTCTGATGAACTCATTAACCCAAACAGCTATAACTATCGATTGGGTAATACAATCGTAGAATTTGAGAGTGATATATTAGAGCCATCAGAAAAACCAAAGACAAAAACTATTGTTTTAAGTGATGATGGTTATATCTTAAAGCCCGGTAAGCTTTATCTTGCGTCTACATACGAGAAGATTGGAAGCGACTCATTTGTAACGAGCCTCATTGGGCGTTCGTCGGTTGGGCGACTGGGTATTTTTGTGCAAATTACAGCTGATTTAGGTAACCTAGGCGCAAAACACCACTGGACACTTGAGTTGAGCGTTGTGCAGCCGATACGAATTTATCCAAGGATGAGGATTGGACAGGTGAGTTTTTGGACAACACAGGGCACGATCTCTAGTTTGTATAACGGGAAATACGCTCAGCACGCCATGCCTCATCACAGCAAAATCTATCAAGAAATTAAACCTATTCAAGACACTACAGAAGGATAATGCAGTGATTTTAACTGGTACAAAAATTCGACAGGAAGTAAAGCGGGGGCGAATAACTATAACGCCATTTGACGAAAGTCAGTTAAATCCCAACTCGTATAATTTCAGGCTAGGCAATACGGTTATGACTTATCGCAACAGTTTGCTGGACGTTAAAAAAGCGAATATGACAACTATCAAGCAGATACCGTCAGACGGGCTATTGTTGCAGCCCGACATCATATACCTGATAAATACGCATGAAGTAATGGGGAGTGCTCATTATGTGCCAATAATTAGGGGCAGGTCTTCCATAGGTAGGTTAGGAATATTCATCAACATAACTGCTGACTTAATTGATATTGGGTCAATTAACCAATGGACGTTGCAGATCCACGTTGTTCAGCCGGTTCGTGTATACGCAGGAATGCTGATTGGCCAAGTCACGTTTTGGAAGCCGATGGGCGCTATTACGTTGTATAACGGAAAATACCAAGGTAGTCTTGGGCCGCGTGCCTCCGAAATTTATAGAGATTTCTCTGACGATAATACGACGACGCACTAAAACACCGGGGCAGGGTGAATAAACGGAACATGGATCGCATCTATCTTTTCCATCAATAAGTAACAAGTAACCCTAGATCCAGGGCTCTAGTCGTTTGCGAGATTATCGCCGGCAAAACCTAGTACAGATTCAACGGTTGCTAGATATGTTTCAACATCAGGGTAGTCATTAAAAAGATAGTAATCGCAAAGCGCTCTTACTCCTTCTAGATTTTGTCCAGTAGATAAGTTGCCTTCGTACTCTTCTCTCTCGTATTGAATAAATTCTTCCAGAGTACTGGATTCACCGTGCTTGCCTCGTAACACCAGCCTGTCAAAACGTACTTCTGTTGGTGCATCAACGTACAAGAGGAAGCCGCCAGACTCTTTGATAACCATTGCTGCGGGAACTGCTCGTATGCCGCTAACCACAAGACCATGATGGGCGTCTTTACTCTGCAAGTACAAATCAAGAGCCATCCTGCCGAGTCCTCCCTGCCCAAGTTCTTGTCGGATTTCGTGACCGACTTTACGCAAAACGTATTGATCTTCCGAGCCATAGCGTTCGATTCCGGCTTTTCTTACGATATCACCAGTGTCTACATGCAGATATCCGTGTTCAGCGGCAATATGCTCAGCTGCGCTATCTTTGCCACTCGCAGATGAACCGGTGATTGCGATAATCTCACTTGCTCTTGCCATAATGCATTAATTATATCCTAATAGTAGTGTACGAGCAATTATTCTTTATATTAGAAAAGCCCACGGGTATAGTAGAAACAGAAAGGATTCCTATGAGAATACGAGTGACTGGAATATTACTTGAAGATAATACTGTCTTAGTTTTAGACCAAGATGTGAACGATCAACGAAGTTGGTCCTTGCCTGGTGGTAAGGTGGAAGAGGGAGAGGGGCTGGCAGATGCTCTAAAACGAGAGTTCCTAGAAGAGACTGCACTCAATATTGAGGTGCATGATTTGCTCTACGTCTGTGACTTTATCAGAGGTGATCAGCATGTTCTGCATGTGACCTTTTTGGTCAAGAAGTTATCTGGCGAGCTACAGATTCAAGATTCAGAATTGGATCAGAATAAAATTCGCGGTGCTAAATATGTGTCTGTAGCCGAGTTGACGGATATAGGTTTCAGTGCAAAATTTCAATCATTAGTTCAGAATAACTTCCCGGGTAAGGGTAGCTATATGGGCGATAAGAGTAATATCGGGTTGTAATCATGAGCTCATTAATAAATTATGAATGAGAGTGGGTCGTTCTCTACCATAAAATTCTTCAAACTTTTTGAAGCTAAGTTGAAGGCATTAAACCAATATCCGCTAACACTCGATAACTTAAACATCCAGCAAGATGCATACAAGCGACTTGGGGCTGAGGACGATCGTATTAGTGGTGATGATGAGCCGTTTGCAACACTTCTAGTTCCGCAGAAAGAGACAGACAATAATGTACGCTTTGCGGTTGAGTTTAAGCACAACCATATATTGATGGATATCGAATATGTTGGCCAGCAAGTTGTCGTATTAGAAAGACTATTCCATGATGAGAAAGACGCTGCTGAGCAAATATTTGCTTTTTGCACTATGCTTTGTAATGGTCAGATTCGGCTACTACACACAACCAATAATGGCTATGGCTGTGCTCTAGAAGTGTTGCTACAGCCGACTCAACAAGATAAACCAATTGTTATTTCAACTCAATCTAAATATCCTTGGTGGTGGTCTATGGAGCGTCAGGGCTATGATGTTCACGTCAAAAAGAATGCCTATATCAAAAAATATATAAAAATACCAAAAAACTTCTTTGCATGCGAGTTCGATTCTAACGGTGCAATTGTGCCAAATGGTCGTGTCATTGGTAGTAAAATCGTGACGCCTCTTACCAAACAAAAGGCAGCTGTTCTTAATAATGTCCAGCGTGAAATGCTGTTCGCAACTGACAAGGATCCTGAGCGACCAAAACAAGCCTGGAGTAATTGGGAATTTTGGGTTGTCGCCGGGCTGTATTCAGCTCTCATAGGTATTGGCTATAAAGAGCATTGGTTTGGGTTTTTGGCAGATTATCCATTTGTGTTTGGTATTCTTGGCGTGTCATTGGTTCAGACCGTCACTGCTATGTTGATTGCGCGAAAGAAAATACTCCAAGAAGAAGCGCCAGACCACCCCTATGTCAAGATAGATGCTGTACTCGGTAATTTGTCTCCAGGCTGGATGACATCTGGAGTGTTTGCGGCGGTTTTTGTGTTGATGTTTTTCCCAATATTTTATGATTCTGTCTTGCAAAGAAGCGTCAATTTGTTTGTGCTCGCACGTCGCTCATGGTGGGTAATGTTCGTACCAATCGGTCTGTTAGTGAGTATGCTGCTTTCGATCAAGGAGTCAGCCAAGTCAAAATGGGCGCTGACACTGGTGGGTATAAGTAGTATTGGTTTGCTGATTTACGCTAACTCTACCCTAGGTGGTTCGGTTGATGTGCCGGAGCCGCTGAACTCAATTGCTGGGTTGATAACATTGGCAGCTCCCGTGTTTATCATTGGGAACGTTATTGCGTATTACAAGAGACATCGTATGTCTCAGGCTGCTAATGGCTCGGCAGTAAAAGAAGATCGCAAGAGAGATGAGGATAAGTTAGCTAAGCGGAAGGCACTATTTATTGCTACCGAACAGGTGTTATGGTCGGTTGCCGGTATTGGCACGCTGATTTCGGCTGGTCTGTTTTACGGTAAAGTTCCAGCCGAATCACTCAAGGTGCCTCCTACGCTATATTGTGCTCTCATTGCGATAGTAGGGGTTACGGGGCTGGTTATGACTCATGTGTATCGTTTGAAACTAATTAGCCCAAGCAGTGTTACCTGGATAGCTTTGGGTCTGTTTTTTGCTTACCTACTCATACCTGCGTTTTGTTTGAAAGAAAACGTCGCAAACGAGGGTCCAAACCTTGCATATGTCATTATATTCTCGAGCGCTTTTTTGGGCGCGTTTGGCACGGCTGTTCGTGAGGCATATACTTCCCGGATCATTGATAGAAACATTAAAGACGAAATTCGAGGCAACTAGACTAGGACAGAATTTCACGGACGATGTCGACAACCTGGGATGGGGTGTGATGGGCTTTGACGATGTAACGATCGACGTTGAGCATGCGCAGGCGTGATGGGGCTTCATCTTTGCTGATGTTGGTGAGTATTACTACCCGGATATCAGCGCCCCAATCTTCGGAACGGAGACGCTCTAACATCTCATCACCCGTCATTATGGGCATGCGCAGGTCAAGGAGTATCAGATCTGGCAAAAATTCCTTGCATAGTTCTAGGCCCGCTGCGCCATCGTGTGCCACAGAAGTGTCATAGCCACAAGAATTCAGCTTGAGCTTATACATGTTAGCAATAGGGAGGTCATCTTCTATGACGGCGATTTTTGGCTTTTGGTCTGTGTTCATAGATTGACATTATAAACTACTTGTGCTAGAATTAACGCAGTACTTTTTCAGCGAATCTTAACCACCAGAAGAACTTGTCTTCTTGGTGGTTTTTCTTTTGCATTAAGGATTAAGATATATGTCAGATAGTTTCGATAACACTGCTGATACGCCAGGAATCACTTTTGGTCGTGATGCTTTGCAGGAACAGCAAGACACAGCCTTCTCTACTGATTTTGAGTTGGGTGAGGATGTGGCTGTTCGGGCTGGTCGCCTAGGTAAGATGGTTACTGCGGCAGAAGTTGTATCGGTAGCAGCGCTGATGAGCCCACTTAATGAAATAGTTAGACTTGGCGCTGTTGCAGCAGCATACAAGGCAACAAAAGACCCTGTGCTTAGCGGTGGTATAACTATGGCCGGCTCTACATTCGCTGTCGAGACTGTAGCAACGGTATTGACAGCTGATCTAATGTCTAAACCTTCAAGCAAGCGGCTGGTGGATCGAGTAAATGGTTGGCTAGAAAAGCGAAAAATGAGTGACGTTGCAAAGACTAACGTTGTTAGCGAGGCAGCAATTTCTTACCTGACGGGCAATGCAACGCTTATATTTCTAAAGCATCGCCAAGATCCCGAGCGAACCCGTTCAGAAAACATTAGGTATGGTACGAAGTTTAGCTTGGGCACTGCTGCTGTGTTGGGCGTACAAGGGTACCTCACTACTAGAGGGATAGCTGTTCCTGGCAAAGAAACAATTGCCGAGGCCACTGGTGTCGTCGGCTCGGTAGTATTCGGCGCGATGTGGGCGAAACGCAAGTTTATTGGGCGTGCTGACGGTGATGATGAGCAACAGCATAGTGTGGATACGGAAAATGAAGACTAGTACGACCAAACATCATACCGTCTCTGCGCCTATGGATTTGGTGCATAGAGCAGTAGCGAACGCCGTTCGGTATTGCTATGGCATACAGATTAGGGAAGAGGTGCGCATTGCACGATGGCAGAGACCAGGCTCGCGCGGTAGTCTCGAATATATTGATTACGCCGTACCGTTGTTTGAACTTGCTAAAAAAGTTAACTCTAGGCCATTCGATGTGGCAAATAGAATTGCGGAACGTCTGAGTAACAATAGACATCTAACCAAAGTTGAGGCTGTTGGTGGATATGTTAATATTCAGATTTCAAATAATACATTGTCGGACATGACAGTGCGTATGAAAGCGACTTTATCAAAAAGTTCGCACGTCTTAGCCCCCAGAACATTTTTACTGGTAGGACATGAACAGGCTTCTACGAAGGCAAGTCATAAAGCGTTGACGTATATTTATGAATCAACAGAGTTATTTGCAAAGCGACGTCCGACCAAAGTCACACTGCTTATTAACGACCTTGATGGCAATGACCTATCTCCAAAGGACTTGAGGCTTGATTCTCTTGAAGCAGATATCGTTCTTGCTTCATCCATTTCAAAACAAGTTAGTGATTTTATTGATCGCATTTATGTCAAATATGGCGAGAATAAAGGCATTATTATGGATTCAAAAACAAAGGCTGCGTACTTTACCCTCAATGACGAATCCGTGCCACTACGGGATATTAACGGGAGGGTCACTTTCTCCGCTTTGACGTTGTACAGCATTTATCTGCTAAAAAATGATACTCGCCAGATCAAAACTTCTATAGTCGTTTTGGCACCTCAAAAACATCACCCACTTATTAATGTATGTTTTAATTTTCTAAGTTTTGTGGGCAAACGAAAGAATCTGGTTTGTTTTGATCCAAATATATCATCTGCAGACATTAGAGAATCGGAGGGTTTTGTTAACTCAGTTAGTAATCTACTGCAGCTAATAGAGGAATTGCTTCCAGAAGTTCGATTGCAGTTAGACCATTCAGGAAACAAAAGGAAAAATGCGCTGGCTGTCCTTGACTTTCAGTACGATTTAGAGCGATTTCTTAGTAACGATAACTACCCAGCTGTATTCGATCTTTTAAATCAGACTACAGCCAATGTTACTTCCCTTTCTCGTTAACCAGCGTATTATGAATTTCTTTACTGATTAGAATTGGTCGAACTTCAAATTGACCCTTATAGAGAATGAAGTTCGCTTTAGGTCCATATCCGCCGTAAGCTGTATTGCCTTGCTCGACGTCATTAACGATTTGATTACGTAGAATACGTACAGTAGTAAGAGTCTTTTCGATTTGGTCATTGCCCCCAAAGACAGAAATGTACATTCCTCGTTCCGTGAAAGGTTTTGTTTGCAGCAGTTTGATCAGAGTGTCGTTATCTTCGTAGACCAACACATAGAATATTGGTGCAAAAAATTCATGAAATTCTTCACTGTCATTAGTTGTCAGGTTTCTTTTGACAATCGTTGGGTATACAAAACCGTTTATTTCGTCTATTTGTCCCCCATATATAACTTGGTCGGAATGCGCGGATAGCCAGTCTTTTATCTCATCAATATACTGTGTTTTTATTGTTTTACTTACGCTATTTACCGGATCTCGTGAGTCACCCACTTTAATCGTAGTTTTAATTTCATGACGTAGCGCTGCAATAAACTGGTCGGAAAGGGAAGATGGTACAAAAAATGCATCCGGACCTGCACAGTCCTGTCCACTGTTGAAGCACCTCATCTCCACTGCCTTTTTTGCGGCTAACGTAACATCTGCATCCCGGCAGATTAAGAATGGGTTAACGCCGCTCCCATTGTACAAAAGTAGCGAGTCTGGGCAGCTTTTGTGAATCGCCAATGCGTTTTGATATTTGCCAGTAAAAATTATGACATCACAATTTTTGGCGAATAATTCGAGAAATATTGTTCGTGGTGTCGCATGCAAGCTGACCGCAGGGAATGAACCTTCTATCTCTAGAATTGACCATATTTCATTTAAAATTTCGTGCATCACTTCAGGCGGTCTAATAAATACATTATTTGCGAACGCGCTAGGGACGATACCGAATAAAACAAGCGAATAGAGTGGTAGATTTAGTGGAAAAAATGTCGCAATGGTTAGATCTGTTAGTGGTTCGTTAATGTGTGAAAACTCAGTTTTTACGCCTCTAAGTGTATTCAGGGAGCGCTCAATTTCATCTTCTGCTGTAGTGTGGGTTTCATATTGCATCAAAAGATCAACAAGCTCTTTGCGTTTGCCGAGGATCTTTTCTTCAAATTGTTGACACTTTTCGAAGAATTTATCGAGATTTTTTTCTGAAGAAACTTTATTGCTCAAGGTATTGAATAATTAATATTATTATGATATAATATCTATCGGTTGATTACTTGTTAAGTATACAATATTGTTAGGGATAATATGACTTCAAATTTCTCGGGCGAAACAGTACAGACTAGTTTTGATGCATATCGTGGGTTAATTGAGCCGAATGCATCAGACCATCCTCAAAATCAGGGATTTGGTGACCCTGCAGAGTTTGCCGGTGCGCTCAATGATCCCGGTAGTCGTATTACCGAACTGAATATTGGCGGAAAGACAATCTTTGTGCCGCAGCTTACTCCTGTGAGTAGTTTTGAGTGGCTTAATACCGATTTTTATGGGTCTAAATTCCGTGCAGAAATGCTTGGTAATCGATTACTGCACTTCTCGGATTTAGTCGATGTAGAACCTGGTCCTCAAGTAGAGGAGGGTTTAACACAATTGGCTGAAGGTCAAGGAGTGCTAGCGATTGATTATCCATCTACGGATCCTGAGTACCCCGATAGGGTCAAGGCCATGCTAGGAAGAATGGGGCTGGAAGTTACAGGCTCAGAGTTGCTCGGTACGCAAACATATTTCGCCGGCCAGGTGGAGCTAAGACATGGTGAGGATCCAAACGCCCCGCATATCGATTTACTGCGCGCATTTGATGCAAGAATTGAGTCGGGCAAGGTAAACCCTGGTGATTACGAAGATGGTACTACGCTCATTCACACCGTTGACGACCCTGAGCTTGTCGATGAGCTTTACAAGATGTATCAAGATGCCTACGTGGTGATAAATAATCATCCTTGCAAGCAGGGTTTAAGCCCAGAAGAGTTTCGGGAAATTTTGCTTCATGACGTGGATAGCGGTAAGTTAATTTTTGCTAAACAGGGAAAGATAGAGACGTTGTGTTTGGTTGAGAATAATTTGAAAAAACTTTCGTGGGTAAGATGGGAATACTACAAGCGTAAATACCCGGATAAGTTTGCGAATGGTCAGATTGTTTGGTTTCCAGGGATCGCCACCGACCCAGATAAGCAAGGTGAAAATAACTCACAGAACATGATTAACCTCATGGCTGAGCTCGCCGAAGAGGGAAATAATGAGTTCATTGGAGTCTTTGACTTCTGTGATTTAAACACAGGGTTTTTAGACAGGGTTTTTGAATCATGGATCAACGCTGCCCCCCAGACTTCAATTGAACTGAAGCCCATAGCTGATCAAAAGTACCTAGCATTACGTCTCGCCAAGTCTTAAAGGTTTTACTGGTAGATTACTGCTAATGCCTATAAAATGGGTATAGGTATTAATTTGCAATGTTCATAGTTAATTTACTACTGATATTATCTTCGCTGACGTCTTTCCTTTTGGGTCTTATAATTCTTGTGAGCAACCCCCACAGGCGATTAAATCAAGTTTTAGCTGCAAATATTTACGCAATATTTTTTTGGTTAGTAACTAACTTAGCTACTAATTTGACAAAAGATGTGCAAATCGCACTCGTTATAGCAAGATTGACCATTCTTGGGCCGCTAATCTTTGCGTATACATTCAATATTTTTACCAAGATATTCAAGAATGAAAATTATAATGTAAGACGACTACTTTTTACGGGCATCCCGTTGTTGCCAATATTTCTCCTTACCTTTACTAAGTACAATGTTGAGAGTATCGACGCCTATGGCAAAAACACAAAAATAGGATTATTGTATGCCGTTGCCACCCCTATTGCATTGGCGTATGTACTTTCTGGTTTTGTAACCATTTTATCTATCTATAAACACGGCAACAATAATTCTCAAAAATCTCAAGTAAAACTCATTTTTTACGGGATGATTTTGTCATTTATTCCCGGTGTGGCTACAAACGCGATACTACCGTTGTTCGGAAATACAGTCTCATATCTATATGGCCCTAACAGTATTATATTTTTAGCAGTGTTCATGACCATTGCGATAGTGCGCCACAAGTTTTTGGACATCAGGTTAATCGTTGCTAGGGCAGCCGCTTATGCACTTACGCTATTGACCGTTGCAGGTTTCTATTTATTGTTTGTTTTTGTTTTTCTCGCAAATTTGTTGGGAGCAGAAAAGATATCAAATACACAAAGGACTTTATACTCTGTATTAGCGGTACTATTTGGCTTTAGTCTGCCGCCGCTCAAACGGTTCTTTGATCGTATAACAAATACTTTGTTCTATAAAGATGCCTACGATGCTCAAGCCTTCCTAGACACCTTTAACAAGACATTAGTGGGCAATATCGATCTGCAGCCATTGTTGCGCGAGAGTGCCGAACTGATAGAGACTACCCTTAAGGCCGAATACTGCCTGTTTGGTATTCGCGAGACGGACAGTACGCCAAGACGCATAATTGGCACCCAAAACACAGTGAAATTCACCGAAGATGATATTCAAGCTACTATGGCCGCGACCCCGCATGTGCACCAGAAGGTTATTGTGGTAGATGACCTAGAAGGGCATCACACTAAACTGAAAGAAGTTTTGAGCAGCAATAACGTAGCCGTGTTGGCTCGCCTGATTAGCAGTGTGAATCAAAAACAAGGGCAGGGCTACCTCATTTTGGGTCAAAAGAAGAGCGGCAACCCCTATAATAAGCAAGACATCCAGGTGCTCGAGATCGTGGTGAACGAGCTGGTTATTGCCATCCAGAACGCTATGCGGTTCGAGGAAATTCAGGCCTTTAACGTTACTTTGCAAGAAAAGGTTAACGAAGCCACCAAGCAGCTACGCAAGACTAACGAAAAACTAAAGGCTCTGGACGAGACCAAGGACGAATTCATCAGCATGGCCTCTCACCAGTTGCGTACCCCCCTTACCTCCGTTAAAGGCTATGTGAGCATGGTTATCGAAGGTGATGCCGGCAAGATTAGTAAGCAACAGCACGAACTATTGGGGCAGGCTTTTGCGAGTAGCCAGCGTATGGTGTATTTGATTGCCGATTTGTTGAACGTGTCCCGTTTGCGCACTGGTAAGTTCGTGATAGAGAATAAGCCTACCGATCTGGCAGAAGTCATCGAGACAGAGATTAACCAGCTCAAAGAAGCGGCCGCCGGTAAGAACCAAACTCTTACCTACAAAAAGCCTAAGGACTTTCCTGTTCTCAGCATGGACGAGACCAAGATCCGCCAAGTAGTCATGAACTTTACTGATAACGCCCTCTATTACACCCCTGCTGGTGGCCATATCACCTTAAGCCTAGAAGACAAAGGAAAAACCATCGAATTTACAGTGGTGGATGACGGTATTGGGGTGCCAAAAGCCGAGCAGCACCATCTGTTTGGCAAGTTTTATCGTGCAGGAAATGCCAAAAAAGCCCGCCCAGATGGTACGGGGCTGGGGCTGTTTATGGCCAAGAAGGTAATAATCGCTCAGGGTGGTGCGGTAATCTTCCATAGCGAAGAAGGCAAGGGTAGTACCTTTGGCTTTAGCTTTGCAAAAGATAGGCTCAAAGTGGCTGCAGCTGCCAAACAGTCTGCTTCTGCGTCTGATGCCCTCAAATGAGCACTCCAGTAAAACGCTTGTGCTTTATACATAACATGTTATAAAGTATTGACATTTTAAGCCCCTTGTGGTAAAGTTAAGCATGTTCAAGGTGGGACACTCCAACAGGGGTGGGAAAGACTATAAACGAAGCCAATACTGGCTTAATAGGGAGAATATACAATGCCTCAAGGTGGCGAAAGACTTAATCCAATTATGCGTGCAGGCGTTGCAGGTGTTGCTGCTGCTACATTTATGCTCGGTGCTGTAGGCTGTTCAAGCGAGTCATTTTCTCGTGGCACTATAACGACCACAGAAGCGACAACGACAATTCCTGGCGCAGAAACAGAGCTATCTGGTGAACAGCGGGCAATTAACTTCGAAAACGATCTAGCTACTCGATTTCAGGGCTTTAATCCTGGCGAAATTGCTGCAGGTAGCGCAGTAGACTTTGGCAAGAACCCTCAAGAGCGTGGTTCGGCCGCGTTTAGTGATCATACCCTAGAAACACGCGATCAAATTGCCGACTTCCT
>CAYUBG010000006.1:20197-21504 GCA_964442995.1 uncultured Candidatus Saccharibacteria bacterium
AAGGTTCTGCGAGATAAGGTCGCCGAAGCTCTAGCTGATCGTCCAGAAGAACTAGCTCGTGCACTTAGTGGCGAAGGTTTTGTTGCTGTACAGACTCTTACCCCTATCGAGATAAATGGCACAACCTATTTCGTAGATGGTCAGATGGTAGAGATGCACTCACCTCGCTCGGCTGCTTCTGGTGACGTGTTCTGGATTTTTGCTGACGAAGAAGGTCACATTGAGTGGAAGGCTTCACTTCGAGCTGATTGTTCTAATAAAGACCTAACTAGCGTTACTCCTATCCGCCCAGGTCAGCCTATCCCACCAAGCGTAGAATACGGTCCTAAATTTGATCCCAATACGACCCCTGCTGGTGTACCTGGCCAGAACCTTGGAAGTGGTACTACGGACAGTGGCCCAACCGGCCCTGGTGTAGGCCCAGCTACCGATCAAGGCGTGCGTCCTGATGGCTCTCGCGGTGACGAACAATTACCATCTGCACCCGCAGAAACCCCTACTGCCAACGATCCAAACAGCCATACTGGCCCTGTAGACCCAGGTGATGCCGAAATCGGTACGCCACCCACAGTAACAGTACCTGCAGCACCTCCAACCAGCGTTCCTACAAACGGTGGTCAGGGTGGCCATGTAGGCGAAGGCTCATTATAGGAATAGAAGGCATAAGGAGCAATAACTATGAAATTACGACAAATGTTTAACAAGCTAAGTAAAAAGACTCGAGCCGTTCTTGCCGGAGTAGGTGTGGCAGCTGCTATCGCCTTGCCGATCATGGCTAAGGCCGAGTGGTACCCTGTACGTCCTATATTCGACTACAACAAAATGCCATTAAATGGCAGTACATGTACCGATGCAGACAAGACAGCTGGCAACCGATGTGGTTCGATGACAGGCCCAGTATTCAACAGCTTTATCAATACACCAAGTTATGGTGATGAGCGTGCATTCTTCGATGGTCGTCGATCTGATATGCCTACCAACACGAACGCTGATCAGATTAACTACGTTACCAATGGTAGCCGAGAAGTTGTGCTTCGTACTTATGTGCACAACAACGCCAACCAAAACACCAATGCTAGTGGCCTGGGCGTAGCAAAGAACGCCAAAGTTCGCGTGTTGCTGCCAACGGCTACATCACAAGTACTTCGAGCTCGTTCATACATCTCTGCCGATAACGCAACGATGGTAGAAGATACAACCGATATGGTTGGTAGCAAGCAGTTTAGCGTGAGCTATGTACCTGGTTCTGCAAAATTACTACGTGGTACAGCACAGTACTCTTTGAGCGACAGCGTTGTAACAACTGG
>CAYUBG010000007.1:0-19727 GCA_964442995.1 uncultured Candidatus Saccharibacteria bacterium
TCTTTTGGGGCTCGTGAGGAGCGTTATGAGGTAAAACTAAGGATTAAGTTAGGTCATCGAGTATTTAACGCAAGTTTTTCTCTGGCCGATCGATCAAGAAACGCCTTCCCGATACTGATTGGAAGAGAGATACTCAACGGTCGATTCATGGTGGATACGAGTATAGTTCGTATAAAACGAAGTCAAATTGCGTTACCAAAAAATGCTATAGGGATTTTTGACGAGGAGGAAAAAGAATAATGAATATCGCAATCTTAACGCGTGGACCAGGCAACTATTCGACTAAACGGCTCAAAGAGGTAGCGCTGGCACGTGGCCATAATGTGCGGGTAATAAACCACGCCGAGTGCTACATTACTATCGAGAAAAATCGTCCTGTCGTTCGTTACCGCGGTGAAGATCTTAGTGACATTGACGCGGTCATTCCCCGAATTGGTCAGAGTATTACAAAGTATGGTTCGGCAATTGTCCGTCAATTTGAGATGCAAGGTGTTTATACCACAGCCAGCTCTATAGCTATAAATCGTTCACGAGACAAATTACGCAGTATTCAGATTCTTGGTAGGGCGGATGTGGGCATCCCGAAAACCGTGTTTGCGCGCGAAACCGGCGATCTCGATGACGTTATTGAACAAGCCGGTGGTACGCCGCTGATTATTAAGGTAGCTCGTGGCACGCATGGCAACGGCGTTGTATTAGCCGAAACCAAAAAGGCGGCCCAGGCGGTAATGCAGGCCTTCTATGTAGAGGGCGTGAACTTTGTTGTACAAGAATTTGTCGAAGAGTCTGCTGGTACTGATATTCGTGCTTTCGTTGTTGGTGGTAAGGTGGTTGCTAGTATGCAGCGTCAAAGTCTTGACGATGATTTTCGCAGTAATCTTCATCAGGGTGGAGAAGGGTCGCCAATCAAGCTTACCGACGAAGAGCGTAAGACAGCCGTTAAGGCCGCTCGCACTATGGGTTTGCCAATTTGTGGTGTCGATATGATGCGCTCCGAGCGTGGTCCCCTCGTGCTTGAAGTTAACCCAAGTCCTGGTTTTGGTATCGAAAAGGTTACTGGCCGTAATGTAGCCGAAAAGATCATCGAGTATATCGAACAAAATGCCAAGGGCAAGCGGCGTAAAGATCGCGTTGGCGCCTAGGTAATAACCCAATATGCTACTATAAGGTAATGAACCCGCTTATTGTTATTGGGCTGATTACTGCTGTGCCGATAGTACTGATATTGTTGCTTGGAGCTAACGCAGCGATAGCCTTTTTGGCTTTAGCGGCGGGGAACCTTGCTGCTAGGTATTTTGGCGATGACGCAATTAAGTTATTCCAGACGTTCTCGTCCAATACCAGCCCTGTAATGTACAGTGGATTACGTGTTGCGTTATTGGTTTTGCCAATGCTACTGACTATCATTTTTCTTCGTCGAAATGTTCACGGGGCAAAGCATCTGTTTAATCTGATACCTACCTTACTCACCGGCATTACTACTACGATATTAGTAGTTCCGTTATTGACTGACGGAATGAAAGGATCAATATTTGCTACTAGTACTTGGGAGATTGTTGCGCAGATGCAGGGGACGATTGTTGGTGTTGCAGTTGTTGCTAGTTTGCTAATGCTATGGATGTCTCAGCAGCATGGTAAAAGAGACCGACGCAGGCACCACTAGATTGTCAGATACTAACATACGGATATTCCATACCTGATACGCATTTTTTTAGCGTGGTAAGGAATTTGTACAAATAATCTACGAGTGGCTTCTGGAAGTAATTTCGATATATAAACTGCAAGAAACCCCTCTCCATACCTACAGTGTTTTGTAAAATAGCTAAGATAATGGTTGTAGATCATTCATGCTTATGCTACAATCTCTCGCAATGCATAAATATAGGAACAAGGCAGCGTGAAAACCGCACCATTCCTATTTCATAAGGAACAACCCTTCGGGGTTGTTTTTTTATGCATTACCAAAATTAAAGGGCGCAGTCCCGGGAGGTGTGAATGATTAACAACTATAAGGGAACAGAGGACATTATTGCCTACAGTGACGTAGTTAACAAATTGCGACACTTTTGCCTGAGCAAGGGTTTTGTCGAGGTCCATACCCAAGATCGCCTGAGCATCCTGGCGGCCTGCGAAGACCCAGACACTGTAGCAACCTATGACTACATGGGCCAAAAATGGCCGTTACCTCAGACGGGCCAAATGTGGCTCGAATATGAATTACTCAGACGCCCGGAGCTCCCGGGCGTTTTTTGTGTGAGCACCAGCTTTCGGAATGAGCCAAACCCAGTGCCTGGCCGGCATAAGTTAATCTTCCCGATGTTCGAATTCGAGCTACCAGGTACAATAGACGATCTGCATAATTTCGAAACCGAACTGCTCGACTACTTGGGTTTCGATAAATCAAAGTTTGTCTACAAAAGCTATGATCAGCTCAAAGATTTCTACAAAACAGACGAACTAACCCACAAACACGAAAACCAAATGGAGCACGACTTTGGGCCAGTGGTTTTCTGCAAGGACTTTCCGATCTACACTTCGCCCTTCTGGAATATGCGAAAGAAGGGTGAAACACATGCACACAAAATCGACGTGATAATTCATGGCAACGAAACCATCGGCAGTGCCGAGCGCAGCAGCAATGTAGCCGAAATGCGTGAACAGTTCCACACGATCTCCGACGGTAAATATGCGCAGAAGCTCTACGACCTGTTTGGCAAGGACAGAGTAGAGCAAGAATTAAACGAGTTTCTGGGGCTTAGCTTCTTCCCGCGCAGCGGTGGAGGGATCGGGCTAACGCGGCTGATCGACGCAATTAATAAATGGGGAAAGGAGAAGTCATGAGCAACAATAATGCAAATAACAACAACTCAAACAACAATAACAATAACTAATTAAGTTAAAGCTCCCGTGGCGCCCGGGAGCTTTTGTAATTGACAGTGAAGTCTGTCTTTATTCATTTAGTCACACAACGAAAAAAGCCGAGCACAAGACTCGACTTCTTTCGTGGAGGGCCCAGCGGGGCTCGAACCCGCGACACGCGGCTTAAAAGGCCGCTGCTCTACCAGCTGAGCTATAGGCCCATAATGGAGACAAACCTACGGTTTTTCTCATCGCGCGGACAAAATGCAATACATTGTGTCCGGCTGCTCTTTTCCCCTAAAAACAGGGAAATTAACTTCCTACATTATCGTTATTTTTGGTAAAAAGTCAATGGCACAACACCTTATTATGTTGCTTTTGGTTGTCTCGGATAACAAGAGTATAACTCTTTTTATTATGGCAGTTCGTAAATGGCGACGAGCAACTTTCATCTGCTGGGCATTGTGCGGTTTTATAATTGGGCTTGGCTTGGCGCGACGAGTTACGCTTGGTCCAGACCTTGCGTTGATATGTATTTTGTTTTGGGTGGCGACGTTGAAGCGAAGAAATACGCTCAATCAGATGCTTATATTGTATGGTATCGTAATTGCCATACTTCTGACATGGCGCCGTAAAACTGGTATAATAACAGATAGAATACATCGCAAAAAACAGGAGTTAGCCAGTGTCCGGACATAGCAAATGGAGCACAATCAAACGACAAAAAGGCGCCAAAGACGCGGCGCGTGGGGCGGTTTTTACCAAGCTTGGTAACGCTATCGCTATTGCCGCTCGTGGTGGTGCCGACCCAGACATGAACTTCGCATTACGTTTGGCAATCGACAAGGCCAAAGCTGCAAATATGCCTATGGCCAACATTCAGCGCAGTATCGATCGCGGTAGCGGTAAGCTTGGTGGTGAGCAAATCCAAGAAGTGCTGTACGAAGGTTACGGTCCTGGCGGTGTGGCTATTTTGGTAGAATGTGCGACCGACAACATTAATCGTACGTATCCTGAGGTACGTCTGGCATTTAGTAAACATGGTGGCAATATCGCCGAAAAAGGTGCAGTCGTTTTTCAGTTTGACCACAAAGGGATGATTCGCGTAAAAGGCAATGGTGACGACCTTATGTTGCAAGCTATCGATGCTGGCGCCGAAGACATGCAAGAAGAAAGCGACGAATCGGTAATCTACACCGCGAAGAATGACCTTGCCAAGGTGCGTGACTCGCTCAAAGAGCAAGGGGTCGAAATACTAGAAGCCGAATTGACATACGTGCCGAACAACACAGTAGAAATCACCGAACAAGCAACGGCCGGCAAAATAATGCGTCTCATGGACGCTCTGGAAAGCATTGATGACGTGAGTAATACGCACGTCAATTTTGATATAGCTGACGATATCGCAAATACATTATGAGGATCTTAGGGATCGATCCCGGCACCGGTATTCTGGGTTTTGGGGTGATCGATGTTGATTTGCGCGGTAAGATTTCGCTGGTCGACGCCGGGGTTATTCGTACGCCGGTCAAAGAAGATGACGCAGTACGATTACAAACCATTTTTGATGAGCTTAGCGACATTATTACACAAAATAAACCAACCATTATGGCGGTCGAAAAACTCTTTTTCGCTCGAAATGTAACTACTGCTATGACGGTGGCGCAGGCTAGAGGGGTTGTATTGCTGCTCGGACAGCAAAACGGTTTGCAGCTGCACGAGTACACCCCCATGCAAATAAAACAGGCAATTACCGGCTACGGCAAAGCCGACAAAAAACAAATGCAAGAGATGGTTCGGGTATTGCTGCAGCTCAAAGAAATTCCTAGGCCGGATGACGCGGCCGATGCCTTAGCGGCCGCAATTTGCTGCAGTATGTCTGTATAATAAAGTGTATGAGAAGATTTTTTATTGCTTATCGGCACACTGGCGAAGATATTCAAGAGCTGGAACAGCGCATACGCACTGTCGAGATGGCACTGGCTACACACAATATACAGGCATATGCGACGTTGTTTGACCAAGAGTCCTTTACAAAAAATCACACCTCTGCAGGCCAGATAATGGAGGAAGCATTTCAAAAGATTGCTGCCATGGATGGTTTGTTTGTGCTTATTATGAATGGTGACAAAAGCGAGGGCCAACTCATCGAGGTAGGCTATGCGATTGCCAGCAAAAAACCAGTCATCGTAGCCTACCAAAAAGATGCCAATACATATGTTCCCGAGTTAGCAAATACGGCTATTGCCTTTGACGATCTGGCCGACCTCGCCAACAAGATTAGAGATATAAAGCTATGATAGCTACGCTGCGGGGCCTGGCCACCGAACATATTGGAAATGTAGTGGTTATAGAAATTGATGGCCTGGGCTATGGTGTGATCATGAGTACTTCCGAGGCTGGTCAATTACAGCTGGGCCATGAGCACAAGATATACGTTCATGAGCATATCAAAGAGGATGTACATGATTTGTATGGCTTTGTTTCTATAGACACCATGCGACTCTTCGAACAGCTGCTTAGTGTAAAGAATGTCGGACCAAAGGTGGCGCTAGCAGTACTAGATATTGGTAATGCCATGGATGTACGCTCTGCCATTGCTGGGGGCGATGTGAAGCGATTGCAAACAGCCAAAGGAGTAGGTAAACGAGCTGCAGAACAGATCGTTGTTGAACTCCGCGATAAGGTTGGCGCGGCTGTGGGGGATGCGGCAGAACAACTTATTAATCGTGCTGGTGTGAACGCCAGTGATGAGGCGGTACAAGCCCTTATTGCGCTTGGATACAGTGATGCTGACGCACAATTTGCGCTTGCAGCCATAGATACAGGGCTATCTACAGAGGAGCGCATTAAGCAGGCTCTCAAACGTTAGTGCTGTAAAAGTTACCCTAAGCAGAAGTAGTATAATGTTATTTGCAATGAGGGTACGAGTATGGCGAAGGGTGGGGCCCCGCCGGAGACTTCTTTTAGAAGCTGTGCCCGGCTTACTTTTAGCTGTGTCAACAATTAGTATGGTTAGTGTGAAAGCAATGCAACATTCATGGGGATCAAACGATGGAGTGGTTGCCGGTGCTACTAACGAAGCAAATGAGGCGAGCCTTCAGGCGCAGAAGCAAGCCGAAGCGGCCAAGAATAATGCACAAAAAAAATCATCCGCCAATTCAGGCGGTGGTAGTGATCCGTTATCGTTTGTTCTCGGAAGCGATCCAGCGTCAGCCAGTCAGACAGTTTTTACTAATCGGAAAATGTGGTTTATCTCTACGCCAACATCAGACAGTACTGCCCGGGAGTTGGCGCAGGATGCGGCCGCTAAACTACGTCAGGTTGCAGCAACAGGCGCAGAATCTTTAGTAATAATGGAGCCGACAGTTTTGGGCGGAGGCACGGTCAACTTCAGTACCTACCAGAGTGGCGGCTATGACAGCTATTTGGCTACTTTTTATAATGAAATCAAAAAACTAGGTATTACTGATCAGCTAATGGGAATGTGGACGTTGCTGCCAGAAGGCAATATGCCAGAGTGGGGTAACAGTGACCCTAGTACAATCAGTAATTGCATTATTCATACCGCCAAAATTCAAAAAACTGTCTTTCCAGATAGTCTTATTTCTCTCATGCTAAACGCCAAGACATACCCTGGTAACGACACTGCTTATGCAAACGGGCAATATAAGAGTTTGTTGCCATATGTGCAATCGATTCCAAAAGGATTAGTTGATAGCTTTGGTTACCAAGGCTTTCCATGGTTAGCGCCGGCAAATCAGCCATGGCCTAGTGATACTGACCCTTCGAACTATTTGCGCGCCAACCTAGCGATCGAAGCAGCCCAGTCGCTTGGTGTTCATTCGGTATGGTTTAATACCGGTACACAAAAACGTGCCTATACGAACAGCCCAGGGCAGGCAGCAACTCTTTCTGCTGCTCAGCGTGGGCAGATATTGCATGGGGCTCTGGGTCAGGCGCAAGCTGTTCGGGCCGCTGGTTATGGTGTGGCGGTCAATATATTCGCTGGAGACAAGTCAGCCAGCAGCGAGGCAATTGATTGGTCTTACCCGATTGGCACAGATAAACAAGTGCTTGATTCATTTGTCGGTGATTTGCAGGCCAATGGAATGAGTTTTTGGCAGTATGTTGGCGGCTGAAACCAGTAGTTTACTGCTAATGTTATAATTGGTCGTATGGCCACACATAGTGTGAAAAGATATTCAAAAAAACCAAAAAAACAAAAGTCAGAAATCGACAAACTAGTATACTTTGCTGTTGTTATTGGCCCATTACTTACGCTGCCACAAGTTTATTCTATCTGGATAGAGCGCAATAAAGGCGTGTCCATTATTTCGTGGTTTGCTTACCTAATTGCTTCGCTTATATGGCTTGTGTACGGTTTGCGCCATAAAGATAAACCAATCATTGCTGTTGAAGTTGCATGGATAGTGCTTGAGCTACTTATAATAATCGGTTTGCTGCGCGGGTAGTGCTCTACAGTTGTGGTGTTAATTCCGAGAGAGCCTGCTGGAGTGTTTTGGCGGTTATGCCTGTTGATTTTATGTAGCTGAGTTCGGCATCAAGATCGCTCGGTAGAGTGTTGTATTCCCCAGCTGCAGGATTAGTGTCGACCTGATGATATACCAGTACAAGCCAAGTCTTTGATGCCAGTGCTTGGTCAACCCATGCCTTTACCTGTGCAACGGTGGTATTGCTCTCGATATTCTGTACCTTAATGTCGTATACGTTTAGTGAATCTTTGCTGTTAAAGCCTGGCTCTACGCTGCGATGTGATTTATATCCGGCTGCCTTCATTGCCAGGATGACCGCAGAATTATACGAACCATAGGGCGACGCGATATTGGTAACACTTTTGCCAGTTATTGTTGTAAGCCTATTCTTGGAACTCACAAGTTCTTGGCGTAATTTAGTGCCGGTGAGTGTCGTGAGGTCTGGGTGTGTAACGGTGTGCGAACCAACTTCATGTCCGGCTGTGATGAAGGCTTTTACTTGTGCATTTGTCATGTACTCTGGCTCGTATGGGTCGTTCAAAAACCCTGAAACGATGTACTGTGTTGATGGAATACTGTATTTCTTGAGCAGAGGTAGCCCATTGGTATAGATGCTTGTCCAGCCATCATCAAAGGTCAGCGTCACTAACCCTCTATTAAAACCGGTTGGTGTATAGACGCTCAGTGAGTAGTCATCGGTAACCAGATATCCAACAGAGTGCAGTACATGAAAAACCGTTGCATACGCAGCGTTACTTGGTAGACTAAAACTGCTGCTGAATTTTACCCAGGCTGTTGATGCGATTGGCGATCCCAGAGAAATGTATTGGGTAGAACCGTCGGTTTTCGTGATACCCACGAATACTTCCGTGTCGACACTGGATTGATACCAATCAGTAAACTGGTACTGCCGGCTAGGCAGTACGGCTTGCGCCGGAAACGTCCATTTGGCATCGCCGTCAGTATAGCTAGTCATTTGTACTTTGGCACTTCGCGTACCAGTATGCCCTGAGTTTAAGTAGCTAAACGTAGTGGAGTTCGTTCCCCTACGGCCGGTTGACCAGCCAGCTGGGATTGCGCCCGCAGCGGTTTCCAGTGAGGGGTTCGGTACAATATTACCATTAGACACTGGTGGGTCTACGGTGTAGGCACCGAGGCTTGCATCATCAATCTGCAATGTACCGACGCTATTTAGTACATGAAATATCGATGTGGTAGCTGCGCTGGACGGGGTAGTAAAGGTGGTACTTGCTTGTGCCCAGGTGCTGCTACTAACGACTGTAGCAAGCCACTGGTAACTAACATTGCCACTAGTATCGGTATTTTGTGCAACAAGTTCTGTTGGCACGTCAGATTTATAAAAGTCACTGTAGGTGTATGAGGTATTGGCGCTCACGCTAACGGGGTCGGCATACCATTTGGCATCTCCATCAGTATACGATGAGATAGTCGCTTGCAGGCTATTAACTCCGGTATGCGCGTCGCTGCTCACGGTTAGACTGCGTGTGTTCGTTCCCCAGCCGCCTTGACTCCAGTTTGCAGGTTGACCAGCAACAAGAGTCTCGGCCGAAGGATTCACGACCAAGTTGGTGCCTACTGCAGCATGCGCTATGCCTAGTGATAATAACGGCAGTAAAGCTAAAAGGGCGGCGGCCAGTATGTTTCTTGCTTTGTCGAGCATAAATTTCCTTGGTCCCACCGACGTTGGTTTATGTATAAAACAATACACTAAAAGGCATAATTCGTCAATATTATAAGAAGAAGCATAAGCAACATATATAATATACTTTACAAAAACACACAAAAGTACTAAAATACGGCTCGTTCATTAATGTTCTCTTGTGCATCGGTGGAGCTCAACGAGGCAGTAACGAGGAGCGAAGATGTATAACTCTACTAAGGGACTTCTTCCAGCAACCGGTGCGGCAGTTCTTATGCCAAAAACAGGTGCCTTTAAGCCATTTTTCTTCATGATGGTGGCTATCGCAGCAGTAGGTATTATTAGCCTCGCTGCTAGCGGTGTGTTTGCTGTAAAGCGACGCATGGGGCGCTAATATAGCACCTTGCATTAACAGCCCGGGAAACCGGGCTGTTTTGGTCTTATACAAGAATTCATATCATGAAAAAGGTTCACTTACTGACAAAAGTTGGATTGGCGTTTCTGAGTATTGGTTTACTGGGCCTTGCTTTACCAATCGTCTATTTTCGATACGTGGTTCCGAGTCAGCAGCCATTAAAACCACTGACCGTTGCGCCTATTAATAATCAAATTGCCACTGCCTCTGCCAAAGAGCAGATAATCTCTGGTCACCCAGCACAAATTAGCATTCCTAGTTTAGACATCTCCCTAAAAGTAAGTGATGGTGAATTCAACCAGCAAACCGGTCAATGGACACTATCACTTGATCACGCACATTACGCAATAATCAGTGCCTTACCAAATAGTAAGATGGGTAACACATTCATTTATGGTCATTACCGGCCAGAAGTATTTGCCCGCTTGCACCGTATTCAGTCGGACGGGCAGGCAGAGATCAAAACCGATAACGGCTATTCGTTTATATATCGCCTGCAGAGCGTTCGCGAAACAACACCAAACGATACATCGGTTTTTGCGTATCAGGGTGCACCTATCTTGACTATCCAGACGTGTTCTGGCGCCTGGTTTCAAAATCGACAATTCTTTACATTCTCGTTGGTAAGTTACCAGAAAACTACCTAATTTCTTAGGTCGTGAACAAAGCCGATAAGTCGGTAAAGTGTATAGCCCATAAGTGCGAGTGTTGGCAAGAAAGCAGTTTTAATAATGGTTATGATTTTTGCTTTTCGCTTGGCTTGTTTTTTTGTCAGGGCGCGAGCTTCTATTTTGGCGCGCTGCATACGGCGACGAAACGAATACGCATCACGAGCTTCCTGTACTAGTTGAGCATGCTTTTGGGCTTGTGTTACATCACGCAGCCACGACAAGAAACGAGGCGTTAATTCTGAATAACGGATAACTTGATGTCCTCGTCTTTTGAGCGTGACTGTGCTGGATCTCATTTTGCAGCATCCTTAAGGGCATCAGCGTCGAGTGCGTATCGTCTGCCTTGCACGCTCCAGCCGACTATATCCGAGCGATATTTGTGCATGATTACTACTTCTACATATGCACGAACAAATATCCCCAGCTCAATCCATCGCAGTATGTAAAAGTACGGGAGTGATTGTAAGATAGACCAGCGTCTTGAAACAATCGCCGAAAATAATGCTAGACCGATTATAACCAGATAGTCGCTAATGAGCACAAGTGGCATGATGTACCATTTATGTGTCGCAATAGTGATGTAGGGTACAAATATGAGCATTTGTACTATATAAAACAGAGCTTCAAACATTTGATATCCCAAGCTGAAATCAATTTTCTGCAAACGTCTTCCGACTTTGTATTTGGTTACTCCCTGAAAGAATCCACGCTGCCATCGCAAATTTTGATTGCAAAAATCACGAAGTGTTTGCGGGTCTTGTGTGTAATTCACCGCTTCTGGAATAAACCGTATTTTGCCGAGTTTCTTTCGGTGAACCTGGAGTGTGATATCAAAATCTTCAGTCAGACCTTTACTGGTGAGATCAAGATCCTTGATGATGTCGGTCTTAAAGCAAGTAATTGGCCCTGGACAGACCGAGATCATTCCTAAATAGCTCTGTATTCGTCGCATAATATGCTGACCATAGGTATAGCAGAACGCTCGATAGCGGCTTATCCAGTTTCCGCGTAGTCTTTGTACAAAGCCTACTGCAACGGAGTAATTCTTTGCATTCAACTTACGTTTGTAAAGGCGAAAATAATCCTTACAGAATACGCTGTCGGCATCTGCAACGTGTAGCCAGACATAGTTCTCTTCTAGCTTGAAATGCTTGATGGCCTTGTGGATTGCTAGGCCCTTACCACTGTGTTCTACGGTTAAGACTCGTCGGCGGCCGAGGTATTTAATGGCAATTTTACGTGTTTTGTCGGTGCTAGCATCGTCAACCACGTATATATCTTCTATCGGTTGCCCGGCAGCAACAGCCGACTGAATAGTGGCCGCCAAAATAAGCTCCTCATCATGAGCGGGGAGTAAAAGCACGAGTTTTCGGCGACGTGTAGTAACGGTACTTTTTGGCAAAATATCAGCCTCTTTAAAACGGTCGTTATTTTACCACAAAGTAGAGTATTTTACAACTATAGGTCGTGCAATACAGTTATCTGTGCGCCTAGGGTGTTAAGGCGTTCGGCAATATCTTCGTAACCACGGTTAATGGTATAAACATTGCGAAGTACACTGGTTCCTTGTGCGGCCAGCATACCAATTAGTAATAGGCTGGCAGGGCGTAGGGCAGGTGGACAGTCTACATCTGCACGACGGAAATTAGTCGGCCCAGTTATGTATACGCGGTGTGGGTCGGCCAGCTCTATGTTCATGCCGACCTTCGTCATCTCGGTGTAATATATGGCGCGGTTTTCGAACATCCAGTCGTGGATTAGTGTGCGGCCATTGGCTACGCCAACAATCGGCACAAAATACGGTATGTTGTCTGGGTTAAGGCCGGGCCAAAGGTTAGGGTGCAGTTTGTCCTCGGGTGCTCGCAAATTGCCATCATGCTTGTGGATAGTTATGTCTGCGAGATCGATAACTCCATTCCCTGCTTTATACAGTGGCGACGTGGTGATCTTTAGCCCCATAGTCTTGAGTTTGAGGAGTTCTAGCCCGATCCAGTGCACTGGTGTTCGTTCGATAGTTATTTGCGAGTTAGTAGTGACTGCTGCAGAGATAAAGAACATCGCCTCGATAGGATCTTCTGTTGGCGAAAAAGTTACATTCTTTTTGATGTGCGGAACGCCCTCAATCTCCAAAACCGGTGAACCAAAGCCCTTAATTTTTACTCCGAGTTTTTGCAGGAATAAGCATAAATCTTGCACCATGTAGTCGGCACTGGCTGACTGAATAGTTATTCTTCCGTTACTACGGGCCGCAGCCATCAATACATTATTAGTGACTGTATTGCCAGACTCGTACAGCACAACTCGCTCTTTGGGCAGGCGTTTTTTAACCTCTACCTGGTAACGTCCGGTCTTGGCAAGAACATTCACGCCAAAACTTTCTAATGCCATGAGGTGGGGTGAGACACTGCGTTTGCCAAGCTTACATCCACCGGCATACGGGATTTTAAAACTAGACAATTCATGCATAAGTGAACCGAGCAACATGAGTACACTGCGAGTTTTTCGGGCAGAATCAGCATTGATATTTTCGATAGCCAGCTTGGTGGGACGTCTAATTTCGATGCCGTTGTCTGGTAGCCACTTAACTTTTACGCCAATGCTCTCAAGTACTTCTATAATGCGATGAACCTCTTCGATCTTGGGGAACGAAGTAAATCTAGTCACTCCGTGGTTCAGTAAGCTAGCGCACAGCAGCGCAACTGCTGCATTTTTGCTGGTTTTGAGTGGGATTGAGCCTTTTAGTTCCTGGCCTCCCTCAATCCGCAGGCTAACGCCGCTACCTTGGCCAATACGTATGATCGGCTTGTTTAGCACATCGCTTATTCGACCAAGTGTTTCGAGGCTAAGGTTCTGCTTTCCGTGCTCTATGCGGTTAACAGCCGACTGGCTGGTGCCGAGGCGTTTAGCGAATTCTGTTTGAGTAAGGCCTCTATCTTGTCGTATCTGGTAAATAAGTTGGCCAATTTTTTCGTTTGTATTAGACATGTGATGACATTATACCCCCGAAGGTATACAAAACAAGTCTTGACATTGGGGTGTATATTGTTCCAAACCATTGTTACAATAGTAGTATGATCTGAGGTGCTACCACGCTTTGCAATTGACTGGAGGGAACTATGAAAGATACGATTATTGCCAAACTAATCAAGGCCGAAACGAAACGCCAACGAGAGGGTCTCGAGCTAATACCTAGTGAGAATTACGTGAGTGGGGATGTGCTTACGGCACTGGGAAGTATATTTACCAATAAATATTCCGAAGGTTATCCCGGCAAGCGTTATTATGGTGGTCAGCTCAACACCGATAAAGTTGAACAATTGGCAATTGATAGAGCCAAAGAATTGTTTGGCGCTGATCACGCAAATGTGCAACCACACTCTGGTGCACCTGCGAATATTGCGGTGTATCAGGCTTGGCTCGAACCAGGCGATACTGTCATGGCTATGCGGCTCGATCATGGCGGCCATTTAACACATGGGCATCCTATTACGGCGAGCGCAAAATTATATAATTTTGTTCGTTACGGAATTAAGGACGTCGAGACTGGCGAGATCGACTATGATGCCATGATGGCGACGGCCAAGAAAGAAAAGCCCAAGATTATTTTGGCTGGATTTAGCGGCTACCCGAGAAATCTAGATTATGCCAAATTTGCCGAGATAGGCCGTGAGGTAAATGCGGTGCTGATGGCAGACATGGCACATATTGCCGGGCTGATTGCAGGGAAGGCGTTGCCTAATCCTTTCGATTTTGGATTCCATATCATTACTACCACGACCCACAAGACACTTCGTGGACCGCGAGGTGGTATGATCCTGACCAAGGGCACAGTTAGTAACCCTTTGCGGGCACCAGAAAAAACAGTCCAGAACTTACCTACGCTCATCGACCGTGAAGTTTTCCCGGGCTTTCAGGGTGGTCCGCATATGCATACGATTGCTGCCAAGGCAGTAGCGTTCCGTGAAGCATTACAGCCTGAATTTCAAACATATGCAAAGCAAATATTAGCCAATGCATCACGACTTGCTGATGAGCTTATGAAGCAAGGCTTCAAGCTTGTAACAAATGGAACGGACAATCATCTCATACAAATAGATATGATGACCAGTTTTGGTATATCTGGTCGCGAAGCACAAGATATTCTAGATGAGGTTGGTCTGAATGCAAACTGTAACGCTATACCAAACGACACACTACCACCATTCCGACCAAGTGGGTTACGACTTGGTACTCCTGCTATAACTACGCGAGGCCTTACAGAAAAGCACATGGAGTTGGTTGCGGCGTGGATGCAACAAGCCATTAAACATCGTAGCGACAGCAAAAAGCTTGCTACCATTGCCAAAGAGGTCAAAGATTTTGCGTTGCAGTTCCCGCTGCCAAGCGATAATTAGTCGACCGAAACTTTTAGTTTAGTTTTACCTATTAGCTCGGGTTCTTGCTCGAGCGCTATGCCGAATTTATTGCGAACCTTCTTTGTTATCATATTGCGAAAGGTGATAAGATCGGCCGTTGTTTGTGCGGAGGTATTTACGAGTACCAGTGGTTGCTTATGCCAAACTGCCATGCCGGTGGTGTTGTCGGCGTAGCCCTTGAGACCAGCTTGCTCGATAAGCCAGGCCGCCGATAGCTTGACCAAGCCCTTTTTTGCTTGCCAGTGCGGCATAGCAGGATATAATTCCAGCAGTTTATCTGCAGTCTTGCTGTCGACTATTGGGTTTGCAAAGAATGAGCCATTGTTGGCAATTTTGCTCGGGTCAGGCAATTTGCTTGCCCTGATATCGATAACTGCTTGGCGAATAACGCGAGGTGTTACGACACGGATATCGTGGTTGCGCAAATACTTTGCTACGGCTGGATAGTAAGGTGGGCGTGGATTGATGCGAGCTAACTGTAAGGTGATCGATATAATTGCAAATCTGCCTCTATCGGAAGTTTTGAATCGACTCGTGCGGTAGCCGAACGAGCAATCTTCTTTTTGTAGCGTTACGAACGAACCGGTTTGTAGATCATACGCCTCAATACTTACTAGCGTGTCGGCGATTTCTTGGCCGTATGCTCCGACATTCTGGACTGGTGTTGCTCCGGCGGTGCCCGGAATGAGCGACAGGGCTTCTATGCCGCTTAGCCCTTGCATTACCGTACGGTCAACAACTTTATCCCAATTTTCGCCAGCGCCTACAGTGACATACGATTTTGCACCCTCCTCATGGATACGAAATCCCTGAACCTCATTAACAATGACCAAGCCATCGAAACCGTCATCGCCCCATATAATGTTGCTGCCGCCCCCTATAACTATGACTTCCTGGTCATGCTCCTTCGCCCAATCAAGTGCGTTGACCAATTCGTGCTTGTCAGTAATATGGCATAGATATCGTGCTTTGCCGCCGAGCCGCATGGTGGAATACTTGGCCAGTGATACATTTTTTAGCATATGCATTATGTGTACAGTATAGCAATAAAAACCGTAGTGCTTGCGCTTGCAAATCGTTAAACTCGCAGAGTACCATGGAGGGTATGAATAGCAAACCGACTCCCAAGCCATATCGTCAACTAGGTACCAAATTACGAGCCGTTCGTGAACAGCACAAGCAGAGCCTGGCAGAAGTTTCTGGTGCAGTCGAGATTGATACAGATGTCCTCATCCGAATAGAGAGTGGCGAACAGCGACCGAGCGAAGATATATTACTATTGCTATTGAGCCATTTTGAAATTCAAGACGAAGAAGCTATGCCGTTCTGGGATCTCGCAGGTTATAACGACAAGCAAACCAGCGAACCGGGTCAGGGTTTTGACCTTGGTCAGCCGATCGCTATGCTCATGCCTGTGGACCTACGGGTAGTGTATACCGATCGCGCTCACGTGATGGCCAATAACTATGGTTTAGTTATGAACTTCATGCAGACTGCTGGCCCGAATGGACAGCCCTTAGCAGTTGCGCGAGTAGGTATGAGCCACGAACACGCCAAAAGCTTGCTTGAGCTGTTGCAGCATACGTTGCAAGCGCAAGAACAAACGGCAAATAAGATGCTCAAGCAACCAAAGCAAGACTCCAAGGAGGCTCCGAAAGATGCCAAATAACCCAGAACGAGACCAATCCACTGTAATTGGACAAATTGGTGAACAAGATCCGCAACCAATGATTATCAGAACACCGTTGTCGAGAGGCGAGTTTCTAATGCGGACGGCTATTGGGGCCGCGTTGCTTGGTATTGCCGCCTATGCTGGTGTGCATGTTGGTACTAGGGATAGTGTAGATTCGGTCGACCGGGCTACAGCTGAAGTAGGAACTAAACTAGATGCTGCAACCGACCATATTGATTCGGCCCGGGAAGATGTAAAGGCGGCACAAGGCGTGTGTAAGAAGCTCGACGAGTACGGACCGCAGCTTGAACAGGCTAGCAGTGCGTTGAAAGCACTCGCTGGAATCACGACAACCACGACCACGGCACCCCCGGAGCCTCAACCAGGAGGGTAGTAAGTACTCAGGTACTACCAAACTCCCTGCTAAGGTGTTATAATCTGTCGGTCGTGCACCGGTAGCTCAGCGGATTAGAGCATCTGTCTTCGGAACAGAGGGTCGGGGGTTCGAATCCCTCCCGGTGTACCAAGGAAAATACAAACAGAGATGATACCATCTCTGTTTTTTGTTACACTGAGCCAATGAAACATGTAGTACTGCCTTCAGTGAATGTATCTATTATCGCTGGCAATAAGCTACTCTTGGGTAGGCGTGTAAATACTGGGTGGATGGATGGTATGCTTTGTCCTCCTGGCGGTCATGTCGAAAAGGGCGAAACTCCCACAATTGCCATGGTTAGAGAGATTAAAGAAGAGCTGGGTGTAGATGTCCGGGCAAAAGATCTGGAGTTTCTTTGCGTAGCTGCCCGTAATAATGAGCCAACAGAATATGTTGCCTATGAATTTGCTATTCGCGACAAAGACTATCGCTTTTTTAATGCCGAGCCTAGTAAGTGCAGTGAACTGGTATGGGTAGACCTAGATGATTTGCCAAATGATATCATCGACGACTTTCTAAAAGTAATCAAAAAGTCTGTATTAGGAGATGAAAAGTATCTCGAACTCGGATATTAGATTGTCCGCTTGTGCTTGCATGAATCGTTAACTCACTTACAATGGGCTCATTCATGGAAGGCACTAACCCTTTTGATAATCAACACTTGCCCAGAGAAGCTTTGGAGTTGATTACGTTTGATTGGGCGAGCGATGCACTGTATGCACATCAAGCCGTGCGAGGGGATATCGTTGATAGATATAGACAATTGGGTCCAGAACGACAACGGCAAGTTGGCGCTGTTGCGGTAATGATGTCTTGGCCAGAAGAAGACCTGCCCGTGACAATTGACACAACAATCGCTACCAATATTATTCCGGATGCTTTTTCGGCTGAATTATTAAAAGAGCCGGACCAAACTTATGTAGATGCGGTACTGGCTTTTCTGGTGTATCATGCTAAATCCCTGACCGATCTATCGGCATTCTATGGTGACAAACTTTCTTTAGGGTATTGTCTGGACTTGTCGGCAACAGCTAGATCAATCGCAAATTTACGACAGACTATGGCAGTCGGTGACGAATTGCGCCTAGCGCGCTTTGCTTCGGCAGACAGCCCAGAATTGGTTTTGGCGCCTTCTGGGCAGTCTGGCTACAACGTATTTTTTCGTAACCAAATTTACATTGTTGATTTAGTTTAGAGGTGCCAGTTGGCGTTTTCGGGGACGCTCAAGAATAGACTATCGCCGCCACCCGCAAGCCAGATGCGTAAACCTGGTGCAGCCGGCGCAGAATATGTGCCCGAACAGTTCTTAAGAAAGTTTAAGTAATCTTCGTATACTTGTTTGGCATCATCACCTAGATAGTCACCGGTGGTTGGGTCTATGCCGGGTTCTGGCTTGCCACATAGATCCGCCGAGCGTTCATAGCGACTAAAGTCCCGGCCACGCGGGTAGTTGTTGTAAGCGTAGGCGCGGGCATTAACATCAGTAGACTGCATAGAAAGTAGAATGTCATCATTAGTCAGGCCGTTAGACTTTAGTTTGTGGGCGATTGCTACATCGATTATCAGTCTGGCAACGTGGTTGACGTAAAGCTTAGACTCTAGCGGCAAGCGCTCAAATGGTTTGCCTGCGTTAGCGCCACCACCATTGTAGGCAGCGGCCGCACGAGCATATACGACCAAGCTATCTTCACGAAGGTCTGGCATTTGTTTGCGAGCAGCATCAATACACTCTGCATAGTAAGAAGCCCCAATACGCAAACATTGTTCTGGGTTTTGGCCCAAGTATGCGCTTCGCTCTTCGTCGGAGCCGAAGTTCTTGCCAGTTAAGCTGTCGATACGATCTCGGTGATAAAGAGGAACAACCTGCACTATGCCGTGGGCATCGGCGCCAGATGCGGCAGCGGTATTACCTGCAGATTCTATAGTCGCTAGTATGCCTAACAAGTTGGGCGGGATATCAAACTCATTAGCCGCATCAATGATTGCTTCGCTATATTTTGTAACAGCAGGCGGTAGTGTCGGCGATAACCAGTTTTTGTCTAAGAAGCCACCATCATCGTTTATAGCTTTAATAGCCTCAGTATTCAGACTAAAGTAACTACCAGAGTTTACATGTAGTCCTTCGGCAACAGCCAGAGCATCGTCATTGGCAAATATATCAGGATACTGCGAAGAATCTCGGTGCGATTCCAGCCTGTCCAAATTTTGACATAGGGGGTCGCCATCAATTGCTTCAATAGAGTGAGGCTTATTAGGGCTGTCAGGCGTTGTACTACAACCAGTTAGTACTGCCGCTCCTAGAGCAAGTGCCCCAGATAAAAAGGCGCGTCGGCCCATGGTGGTATTGATAGATTCCATAGAGTCGTGTTGCATGAGTATGTTATAATACCAGAATTATAAAATATTGCAAGTTATATATGCGTAATATTAAGGATCAATTAGTCTAATTCATATGGAAAACCGAGAACACTTATGCGAATCTTGCGTCGGTGCGTGCTGCAAAGCGGGGTTAGTTGTGCAGCTTGACCAGGACGAGGCCACATATATGGAAACTGTTGGCACAGAGCTCGAGCCGGTGCTTGAAGCGCGCCCTGGTCGGGATTGGGTGAAATTCAGTAAAACAAGCAGGTTTGTACTGGAAACTCACGAGCAAAAAGCAGCCCTTTCGTATGCAAACCGCTTACGAGTAGGGCAAGGGTTTTATAAACTTATGTCTGATTGTGGGAATCTAATATTGCGAGATGGGTGGTATCAGTGTGATGCGCACAGTGATCCAGCACGGCCAGAAATTTGCCAGACATTCATCGCAGGGTCAGAATCTTGCTGGGATATGCGAGTCCATGAAGGTGTGACTGCGCCAGAAGAAGTGCCAGTGTTTATCATTCGTCGCTAATGAATTCTGGCTCGCAAGAATCCTGTTATTGCTTCGTAATTTCGTTCGATTAGCATGATATTGCAAATAACCAATATAGGCATAACGATGATCCTCTCGAACCAATGCCCAGCTTTTATACGCCAGCGTTTGATTGGTGGAAATCCAAACTTGAATGGAATTGGCAAAAGCCAAGGCTGCGCAAACCTTAAAAGACGCCAAGCAGCAAGC
>CAYUBG010000008.1:0-18271 GCA_964442995.1 uncultured Candidatus Saccharibacteria bacterium
AGTTCTGCAACACCAGGTAGATTGGCAACTTGTTCAACGGTCATCTCTACTGGAGGCTGTACAATCGCTACCGGTCGAGGGATAGTTACAGTCTTTAGTGCTTGGGCCAATGGAGTACTGCCATTTAATTCCCGAAGGCCAGGATTGGCAGCAAACAGAACATTTGGCGGGACGCCAAAACGCTCGCATAAGCTAGCAATAGTATCATCGTTTGCGGGTTCATAAGCGGTACCTTGAGCCTTTAGATCAAGAGTTTGCCCAGCAGGAAGTCGGTCGGTAGAACCAAGTTTTTTACCAAGTTGTTTTTCTAACTGCGCGCTAACCGCTTGTGGCTGCATATCCATAGCCACGGCCAAATCAACCACGCGCGGAGACGAGTCGGGCACAACATAGGAAACATCTATAACGTGAGGCTGAGCTATGTACTCGCTGACCGTATGTGCTTCTTTGGTTGGCTCATCATGTTCAGAAGCAAGGCCACCAATCAGCCCACCTGCCGCCAGAATCCCCACCATGCCAAGTCCGGCTATTTGACGTCGAGTTCTTGTGTCAAACGAATCATAAACTGCCCGAACACTATCACTTACACCAGCGTAAAAATTTGCTGCTGTTTGGCGCCACAAAGGAACCTGCTCCTTAAATGATTGACCAAGCTCCCAAAAACCAGTCTTGATCTGTTCGCGAGCACTATCGCCCTGACGCAAACCAAGCACACTATACATAACGTCACGATATGGAGTCGGGCTAATCGTATCGGCATCAGCAATCTTGACACCAGAAAATTGAGCCTCAAGCTCGGTCAAAACACGCGATGCAAAGTCATTTGGCAAACGTACCAGCACCTCTTCACCTTCGGGCGTACCATTGTCTGCACGGTAGACGCCCATCGTACGGTCATCGACTATAAATGATTGTACGAACTCAGCACCCGGATACGGGGCAAATTGATCATAAATTGATTGCGCGTGGCTAGCTTCTAGATTCACCTAGAAATCCTCCAGATTACATATCGCAACCAAAAAGCGGTTTGGAGGGCATCCAAACCGCCTTAAATAAGAGTCGGTTTAGTTGTCCGGTTACGCTACTAGCTCCTTATGTGTCAAGCGTCCAAATAAGACACATAATTCATCGCTTACAACCAAAACACTTTTTGGTAAAAGTTATTCTACTATAAGTTTGTTATTTAGTCAATACTTTTGGCTGGTGTGCCTGGCAGTAGGTTTTCTGATCGCAATTCTCACAAACTAACACCAATTTATTACAAGAGACATCACCACAATTGATATAACGGCTCGTTTTGCCACCACAGTGTACGCATTCACCAATATCTTTGCTTTTGTCGCTAAAACGGTGCGTCATACGATCGTCAAAAATATATAATGCACCTTCCCACAAGCCATCGTCGCCGTACTTCTCGCCGTATTTAACAATGCCGCCGTCTATCTGATATACCTCTTTAAATCCACGGTTTTTCATGAGCGCGCTCAATGCCTCACAACGAATACCGCCTGTGCAATAGGTTACGACCGGCTTGTCTTTGATATCGTTGTATTTGTCAGACTCAATTTCTTTTAGGAAGTCGTGGGTCGTTTTAGTATCTGGTACGACTGCATTTTTGAACTTGCCAACAGCTGCTTCATACGCGTTCCGACCATCAAAAAACACTACTTCATCGCCCTTTTCTTCCATTAGCTTGTGGAGTGCTTCTGGCTTGAGATGTTTACCGCCACCAACCACACCTTTTTCGTCTACCTTAATTTCATCTGGCGCACCAAATGCGACCAATTCTGGGCGGACTTTAACGCTCAAACGCGGAAACTCTTTTCCGGTACCATCGCTCCACTTATACGTTATTCCCTTAAAAATGATTGATCGATTCATCTCACGTTTGTACTCACGTAGGTTTTCGATATCGCCACCGAGTGTGCCATTAATACCATGCTTGCTCACGATAATACGACCCTTTAGCTGCAGACGTGTACAGAGCTCACGTTGCCAACGCATAGTAATAGCCGGATCACTCACTGGCACGAATTTGTAGTACAAAATTACTTTGTTCATCAATCTAATATTGTACGAAATAATTTTCTTCTTGTCACCTCTGGCAAGCTTATGCTATGATTCAAGGCATTATCAATCAATAACGGAAAGGGCGGCCACAATAGCATGAAAATGCACCTACAATATACCTCAACGATCTCTTCGGTCGCCGACAGCGCTTTTACGCACATTGGCGACTAGCGTTCGTACCAAAACTCTAAAACAAAATTATTAATCAAATCATAACCGCAGCCGGAGGCTGCTTTAAGAGCATACAATGTCTAAATCGCTATCTAGAGCTACAATATCTCTATACTGGAAACACGCTTGGCGATACCCAATACTCGTTTTGGGTACCTTGTTCGCAATTCCCGTAACTACCCTTATAAACAACTTTTTACCGCCGCTAATTGTTGCCAATATTCTGCAAAAATTAAGCCGTGGTGAGTTTATTAGTCATGATGTATGGCATAGCTTTGGTACGCCCCTTGTTTTGTACGCCGGTTTCATGTTGAGCGGTGTCCTAACCTGGCGTTTAGTTGATGTATTTTCATGGCGACTTGAAGCTAACGTGCAACGCAACTTGGCACAGCATGTCTATAATCATCTAGTAAGTCTCAGTGCAGATTTTCATGCAAATACGTTTAGTGGCTCTTTGGTGTCACAAAATAACAAGCTACTCGGTTCTTATGTTCGTATTGCCGATACGACCGTATACGGCACATTGCCTATGATTTGGGGCGTAATATTTACATCTATAATTCTGGCGAAACGCGCACCATTGTTTGTTCTGTCTTTTAACGTTGTTGTTGTCCTGTATATCATCGTTGCATTTTACGTCACCTCAAAGACCCGCGAAGCTAGTGCGCAACACGCCCAACGCGAAAGTGAGCAGACCGGCGCACTGGCTGACAGCATGACGAATGTTATGGCAATTAAAAGCTACGCCGGTGAGTTACATGAGCATAAACGATACGCAGGCTACACCCGCCGCACCGAAAAAGCTTTGTACGTACTGTTTAGATATATGATGATTCAGCTGAATTCGTTTGCCTCATTTACCCGAATTCTACAGATCACTTCAGTAGTAGTAGCAGTAGTCAGTGTTGTCAACCACAATGCCAATATAGCCACCGTGTTTTTGATACTTAACTACTCAGCCACTATAGCCGATCAACTGTTTAACTTTAGTCAAAGTTCTCTGCGTAATTACAATCGTTCGTTTGGGGACGCCTACGAGATGACCAAAATACTTGAGCTAAAACCAAATGTTAGTGATAAAGTAACAGCCAAAAATTTAGCATCTCACCGCGGGAAAATTGAATTTAAAGACGTTGTTTTTGCCCACGACGGCAGCGCACCGATTTTTGACAAGCTCAACCTCACAATTAAGCCAGGTGAAAAAATTGGCCTCGTTGGCCATTCCGGCTCAGGCAAGACGACACTAACCAAGCTATTGCTGCGTTTTATGGATATTCAGGGTGGACAGATTCTAATCGACGATCAAAACATCGCTGAAGTAACCCAGACTAGTCTGCGAAAGAGTATTTCTTATGTTCCACAAGAACCGTTACTATTTCATCGCAGCTTGGCCGAAAACATTGAATATGGAGAACCAGGATCAGACCAAGCGACCATCGAGGGTGTTTCAAAGTTAGCCCATGCCCATGAGTTCATCGAAAAACTCGAAACTGGCTATAACACACTGGTTGGTGAGCGCGGCGTCAAGCTAAGTGGCGGCCAACGTCAGCGCGTAGCAATTGCTCGAGCCATGATTAAGAATGCCCCGATTCTGGTGCTAGATGAAGCTACCAGTGCACTCGACAGCGAGAGCGAGGCGCTCATTCAGGATGCCCTATGGAAGCTCATGGAAGGTCGTACTGCTATTGTGATTGCCCACCGACTAAGTACCATCCAGAAGATGGACAGGATCATAGTCATGGACGAGGGCAAGATAGTCGAACAAGGAACGCATAAAGAGCTTACCAGAACCGGCGGAGTTTACGCTGAGCTGTGGCAACGCCAAAGTGGCGGGTTTTTAGATGACTAGATGTCGACTGCTATACTGAAACAGAATGAACAATACTAAGCGAACGCTGCATTATTTTTGGCAACACTCATGGCGATATCCTGGCGACGTGCTACTTGGGCTTTTGTTCCTGGCGCAAGTCGCATTTATGGCGATATTCATCCCGCTGCTGATTGGATTTGGGGTTGGCAAGATAGCCAATCCCAGTTCGGTCAGTATGACTTTTGGTACGATAATCACCCTAATGATTGGCTGTACGTTTATGGGTGTAGTGTTAAACCGTATTGCACAAAAAGCGGTTGATAGATTCGAGTTGGCCGCGACGAGTGATATCTACAGAGAAATTGCCGGACATCTACTTAACCAATCTTACGAGTTTCACTCGAAAAGCTTTAGTGGCGCCCTCATCACCCAATCAACAAAGCTGGCCAACGCATATATATCGTTTATAGACACGCTATTCTTAACTAATTTGCGTTGGTTAATTATTGTTTTCGCATCAAGCGCAACATTGCTTATCTACGACGTGTATCTTGGTCTAATCATGCTAACAACGGCGGTAATTGGCAGTGTTATTACGATATATATGGTTAGAAAACGCTATAAATATCAAAAAATTGCCAACGAAAAACTATCGAAACAGAATGCATATTATGCAGACATGATTACGAACGCAATCACTGTTAAGACATTTGCAGCGGAGTCGTATGAAACCAAACAATTTAACACATACCTCAAAGATACCGAAAAGGGTCATCTTAATGCATGGATACGTCAGATCAATACTAATAATGTGATATTAGTGGTAGTTTCGATCATGAATATTTCCGTTTTAGTATATGGTATTCGAGCGGTACAAAATGGGCTCATAAGTACCAGTATTTTTATCGCTGCCGAGTTGTATGCCATTCGTCTTGCTGGAGCTTTTTGGGACGCATCAAGCATGGTACGACAATATGAACGCGCTTTTGCAGATGCCCATGAAATGATTGATATTTTACATAAAAATACAGAGGTGAACGATCAGCCCGATGCACAAGAACTAGTAGTTAGCGAGGGGAAGCTCGAGTTTAAAAACGTTAACTTCCACTATGCTGACTCAAGTTCAAAAAATAATGTACTCCAAGATCTTTCCATTACCATTCAACCTGGAGAAAAGTTAGGCCTAGTTGGCAGAAGTGGTGGCGGTAAAACTACATTAACAAAACTTGTCCTCCGTTTTATGGATATTCAATCGGGGAGTATAACAATTGACAGTCAGAATATTGCACAAGTTACACAGCATAGTTTACGAAAAAATATCGCCTATGTGCCCCAAGAGCCCATACTTTTTCATCGTACAATTGCCGAAAACATCAGTTACGGCAACCCAAAAACTTCAAAAGACCAAATCATTAGAGCAGCCAAATTAGCCCAAGCGCACAATTTTATAATGAAGCTCCCCAAACAATACGATACAGAAGTTGGTGAGCGCGGCGTCAAGCTTAGTGGTGGCCAACGTCAGCGTGTAGCAATTGCCCGGGCAATACTAAAAGATTCACCCATCCTTCTACTCGACGAAGCGACAAGTGCAATGGACAGTGAAGGCGAAGGCCTTATCCAAAAGGCACTGTGGGAGCTCATGCAAGACAGAACAACTCTCGTCATAGCGCATCGATTGAGTACCATACAAAAGATGGATCGCATTATTGTGATAGAGGAAGGCAAGATCATCGAACAGGGTACACACCAAGAACTACTCAATAACAAAGGAATCTATGCCGACCTATGGAACCATCAAAGTGGCGGCTTTCTGGAAGATTAGCAGGCTATCTAGCATCTTTCGAGCCAGTCAAAATTACCAACTATTCAGTAGATGCGCCATCTGCATCTGCAGCCGGTGAATCACTCGGCTCGGCAGATTGATCTTCACTAGCAGCAGCTTCTGCTTCTGCCTCTTCACTCATCTGGGCTTTTGTCTCTTCGACTACAGCAATTGAATGTTCGGGCTCGGTTAAGATAGTCACGCCGTTCGGTATCTTAATATCAGCAACGGTTATTTTATCACCGATTTCTACAAGCACACTCGCATCAACTACTAGCTCGTCAACTAAGTCTTTTGGAAGGGCTTCGATTTCAACAGCGTCGAGCGTCCGGATCACCATCAGCCCAGCTTTTTCGGCAGGTATTTCCCCTTCGGCAAAATGAACAGGCACTTCTGTCTGCTGTTTCTCGTCAGCTTTAATTGCATTAAATACCACATGTCTCAATAAATGCTTACGTGGATCAAAATCGGCATCTTTTATGAGAGCCATGTATTTTTTGCTACCAACAGTAAGGTTAATGGGGTGATGTTTACCAGCATGCAAATATGCTTTGGTAATTTCTACCGTTGGCGCCATAACATGCTGAGATACCTTACCATGATCGTGAATCACTGCAGGCACTAAACCTTCTCGTCGTAAGCCCCTTACTTGCTTGCCTAGAACTTCTCTTTCTTGTAGCGCTAAATTAACACTCGCGTCGGTCACTGTTACCCTCCTTCAAACAATTTGTATCTATTAGTATAGCAATAATTTTGCGCCCTGCCGTTGTTGTTTGTACTAATACATCAACTCAACACCATTATGTGATACGCTTTAAGCATATGTTTGATGTAAATCATCTCGTGCAAACCGGTGGGCTACTACTAATTGGAGCTATTGTTTTCGCAGAGTCTGGCTTGCTCATTGGTTTTTTCCTTCCTGGAGACACTCTTTTATTTAGCGCCGGTTTCTTTGCCAGTCAGGGCAACCCATCTTTGCCGGCCCTCATAGCGGTTGTCATTTTAGCTGCTATCGTTGGCGATAACGTAGGATACATGCTGGGCAAGAAAACTGGTAAAAGAATATTTCGTAAACATGATGGTATTCTTTTTCGCCAAGAATACATCCAACGTGCAGAAAAATTCTACGAGGACCATGGAGGCAAAACAATCATCCTAGCTCGATTCGTGCCAATAGTCCGCACATTCGCACCAGTAGTCGCGGGTATCGGTAACATGAGTAGAAAAAAATTTATGGCTTACAACATAATTGGCGGTACATTGTGGGGTGCTGGTGTTACGCTCTTGGGGTATACGCTTGGTAGCCGCATAAAGAATATCGACAAATATTTACTGCCGGCCATGCTAATCGCGACATTGCTAACATTCGGCCCAGCAATCTGGCATATTATTGGCGATGCAGACACGCGAAAACGGATTCTCGCTCGATTAAGGCGTGCCCCAAGAAGTTAGAGCATCTGTTGCAGATATTTACCGGTATATGAGCCCTTAGTTTTTGCCACTGTTTCGGGCGTACCTTGCGCAACTATTTGCCCACCTGCCGAACCGCCTTCTGGGCCCATATCAATGATATGATCTGCCGACTTTATCACATCAAGGTTATGCTCAATGACAATCATACTGTTGCCAGCATCTACCAAGGCATGCAATACGTGCAGCAACTTATCAACATCTGCGATATGAAGCCCTGTTGTCGGCTCATCCAAAATATATAATGTACGGCCGGTAGGGCGTCGACTGAGTTCGGTTGCTAGCTTGATCCGCTGCGCTTCACCACCGCTGAGCGTCGTAGCCGGCTGGCCAAGTGCGATATAGCCCAGACCAACATCAACTAGTGTTTGTAATTTTCGAGCAATACTGGGAATATTATTAAAAAAATCAAGCGCCTGTTCGCATGTCATCGCTAAAACATCACTAATTGTTTTGCCCTTGTAGTGAATCTCTAGCGCCTCTCTGTTGTAGCGTTTTCCATGACATACTTCGCATGGAACGTAGACATCTGGCAAAAAATGCATCTCTATCTTGATAATTCCATCGCCAGCACAGTTTTCACAGCGACCACCCTTTACGTTAAAGCTAAAACGTCCTGCACTATAGCCACGAAGTTTTGCTTCGGGTACGCCCGCAAACAATTCTCGAATTGGCGTAAAAAGCCCTGTATAAGTTGCAGGATTACTCCGTGGCGTTCGCCCAATTGGTGACTGGTCGATAATAATAACTTTGTCTAACTGCTTTATACCTTCAATATCGTCGTGTTTGCCTGGTACGGTGCTAGCGCGCATTAATCGTGCCGAAAGTTCTTTGGCGAGTATGTCATTGATGAGACTCGACTTACCTGATCCGGATACGCCACTGACGACAACCAACTCACCAAGCGGAATATCGACAGTGATATTTTGCAAATTGTTTTCTCGGGCGCCAACAATAGTGATCTTCTTTCCGTTCCCTTGACGACGTTTCTTGGGCACTGCAATCGTTTTATCACCCCTCAGATATTGCCCCGTGATACTCTCTTTTGTCTTAGCTACTTGCTCTGGATTTCCTGAGGCAACAACCTCGCCACCATGTATGCCTGCGCCTGGGCCAATATCTAGCAGGTAGTCTGCTGTTCGAATCGTGTCTTCGTCATGTTCAACCACCAAGACAGTATTGCCAATATCACGGAGGTGTTTGAGCGTTTCAATAAGTCGACCATTATCACGCTGGTGCAAGCCAATGCTAGGTTCATCGAGTACGTACAGCACGCCCTGCAAGCCAGAGCCAATCTGTGTTGCCAAACGAATTCGTTGCGCCTCACCACCAGATAGCGTTACGGCACTTCGTAGTAGGTTTAGATAGTTCAAACCAACATCCACCAAGAACTGCAAACGCGCACTTCTCTCTTTGGTAATCATTTCGGCAATATGCTGTTCTTTGTCGGTGAGCCGAAGCGTTTTAAAATAGCCTAGTGCATCATCGATAGATAGTTCGCAAATATCCATAATTGACTTGCCGTATACCGTTATCGCAAGAACTTCGGGCTTCAATCGTCTACCTTGACACGCATGACATGGTTTTTCTTGCATAAAACGTTCTATATCCCGACGTATAAAGTCACTCTCGGTTTCTTTGTGGCGACGTTCTAAGTTGTTAACGACCCCCTCATACGTAGTATCAAAAAATCGTCCACTGCCTAGTGCGACTTTATATTTCTGCTCACCAGTACCGTACATTAGTAAATCGATTTGCTTTGCCGTAAGATCACCCGTTGGTACATGGAGACTAAATCCATGAGCATCAGCCACTGCCTGGAGCTTTTTGGTATACCAGGCATCGGTACTAATACGGTTGAAGGGGCGGATAGCACCTTCCGCGATCGTTAAGCGGCCATTAGGAATAACCAATTCTGGATCAACCTCAAGACGGCTTCCAAGACCAGTGCATACAGCGCATGCACCGTGAGGGCTATTAAAACTAAATGTTCGTGGTTCAAGTTCAGGAATCGAAACATCAGGATGATCTACGCAGGCGTATTTGAGCGAAAAAATATGCTCTTCGTTAGTATCGGCATTGATAATTTGAACCCTACCATCTGCTATTTCCAGTGACTGTTCAACTGACTGAGTCAAACGACCCAGGCTATCTTGATTGTTTACCAAACGGTCAACAACAACTTGAATACTGTGCTTATAATTTTTATCGAGCTCGGGGAATTCATCCAGCGCATACACCACACCATCTACACGAACACGAGCAAAGCCTGCCCGCATATATTGTTCGGGCACATGCTCAAACGCACCCTTTTTATCGATAATGACTGGTGCGAGCACCAACAATCGCCCTTCAGGCAATGCAGCAATTTGGTCCACGATCGCCTGCGTTGTTTGCCGCTCGACTGGCTTTGCGCAAACAGAACAGTGGGGTACGCCAATTCGGGCAAAGAGTAATCGAAGATAATCATAAATTTCAGTAACCGTGGCTACAGTACTGCGAGGGTTGCGACTAGTAGACTTTTGATCAATCGAAATCGCCGGAGAGAGTCCGTCAATCTGATCTACATCGGGCTTTTCCATAAGCCCTAAAAACTGACGAGCATAACTACTGAGAGACTCCACGTAGCGTCGCTGTCCTTCGGCGTAAATGGTATCGAAAGCTAAGCTGGATTTACCAGATCCACTCAAACCAGTAATGACTACAAGTTTATTACGTGGCAAACGAACATCAATATTCTTTAGATTGTGTTCGCGTGCTCCCTTTACTTCTATAAAATCACTCAAAACACACTCCAATTAGGTCAGTACATTATACGCGTGATCAGTGTAAAATTCTAGTAACCTTATGTCTGCCAATAGCTTTTCTTTTATTGATTAAAATTGCCTGGATTTTGGCTGGTTAACATATCTACTTGCGTGAGCATGCTCTGGCGCAATACTAGTCACTCGAACACCAGTACCAATAATCTGCCAGCTGGACGGAGGTTCAATTTTCGTTCTCAAATTATCATGCCCTGCCCTACCTCTATGGACTAAGCTTATGTGATAACCTTCTGGGCTATATCGAGCAATATTAATTGGTGGCAAAACATCATTTACAACTTCAGCCGCTAATCTACGACATTGATTAAACAATTCGTCGCTTTCCTGATCAACAGAAAGAGTCCACCATTTCTTTCTGCCACTCACTCCTTTTTCGGCATCAACTTGAAAACATGTGCCTATAAAACCGATTTTACCCATACGTTTAATAATCTCGCTTGCAACAACAGGAAGCCTTTGCTGTTCTTCTGCGCTCAGACCACAAGACCCAAGCTCTTCGGGATACTGCGTAGTGACGTGGAGATTACCGTTTACCAAATCATCGCGAAGTGGTCGACTCTGAAATTGATCAAAGAATCGTTTGTGTCCTTTTCCCGGAATTGGGCTTACATACACAGCTGCATAAATCCCTAAATCGCGTTGGACTTCGCTCATAATGATTATTATAAGATATATCAGAACTACACCATGTTGTATAATCATCTCCTATGCATATAGCGATTCAAGGCATAACCGGCTCTTTCCATCACCAAGCGGCCACGCAGTTTTTTGCACAAGACATACAGCTTGTTGAATGCAAAAACTTCAGACAAGTTTTTGATGCTGTTACTAACGAAGATTCTGACTACGGTATCGTGGCCGTGGAGAACTCGCTGCACGGACCGCTAAACCCAGTGTATAGACTTCTGGCCAGTCAAGGACTTTTCGTGATTGGCGAGGTACGTCTACAGATTGCCTTATGTTTAGCTGGTGTTGCTAAGCAGCAAATTGCCAAACTAAATTCATCTGATTGCATTGTCTACTCTCATACTGCCGCTCTCAGCCAATGTGAAGAATGGCTCAATACCCATCTGCCGTTGGCAAAACGAGTAGAGGCGACCGATACCGCTGAGGCAGTCAAGCAAATTGTTACTAGCAATAAAATTCACCAATTGGCAATAGCCAGCAAACACGCCGTCCAGCTACACGGCGGAACAGTCTTGGCCGAGGCTATTAACGATGATCCAGAAAACTATACGCGCTTTTTTATACTTTCCAGGAAGTCCGTGATTCCAGTCAATGCAGAGCGCACCAGTATCATAATTACCGAATCAGACACCGATACTCCCGGTTCGCTTTATGATGCACTCGGCGTATTTAAGAAACAAAACATTAATTTATCTAAACTCGACAGCCATCCACTACCTGGCAGGTTGCGACGCTACGCGTTTTATATTGATTTCGATACCAGCATAAATACTGAAGCAGGAAAATCTGCACTAGAAGAACTTGCCAAACAACCTTGGAATATTCAAGTACTTGGAAGCTACCCAAAAAGCAAAAAATAAAACTAGACATAAGCACAATAAAATATTATTGACTTGTTTTCAAACTAGTTGTATATTGCGCTTAATTAACATGTGGGAGCATTTATGATAGAACTCATCGTTCTTGGCCTAGTACCAGGTACACAGTTTCAACTTACCCTGTGGTGGGTATTGGTCTTAGCCTTGTTTGTTAGCTTGGCTTTGCTGTATTGGGTAGAAAAACCTCGTTTTGTAACGTGGATCGAAAAACTCAAATCTGGCAACACAGAACAAACAGCTTAGTCTGACGGCATAATACTTTCGCCATACAGACGCAAGTCTTCAAGTAGATATTGTTGCTTTTGTGTCGTCGTCGGTGAAGCCTGTAGCTCATTTATACGTGTAAGGTATTTTGCTAAACGACTACTACTTCCACCTTGGAACAGTGTATCGCTAACAAACTTATCCCACGCGGTACGTTCGGTGTCGTCGAGACTTTTTGGGTAGTTTCGTGCCTTATATAGTGGCAATCTCTCTCTGAGTCGATTATCTTGTAACTTTGTGGCAAAATTCTGTAGGTGCTCCGGTGAGCTATGATGAATATCGGGAAATAGATTTTTGTCAGTATCTTTTAAAAAACCATCGTATAACGCATTATCTGCAGTTTGCGGCATTTCGATCAATCGCTCCTGTCGCGCATTGGTAATGATATCCAGTGCTTTGTATAAGCGTTGTGGCCAGTATTTTGCGGAGGCTAGTTTTTCACGGTTTTTGGTTATATCGGCGAGTTGAATATGTAGACGATCCTGACTGTCTGGGTCCAAGACTGCCAAAGGCGCGACTGCCGGACAACGATTAAACTTGAGTGTCTTTACAGGAAGACGTATTGCATCTGGATCTTTTTGCCACTGCCATACCGTCGCCAGCTGTTCCGGTGTCATATCAATAAAAGGCATAGGGTCGAAACGAAGATCGTATACCAATACTCCTCCGTCTTTGGGTACATCAGCTATGCGTTGTACGACGGTGGTTTTTTCGAATTTACCAGAATATTTGCCCGAAGCATAAACAAACGGCTTGTTTGTTTCGACCAAACTTTTGACACTATTCTTCTCTCGCATTTTGAATAGATAATCAAAAAGCTTTGGCTGTTTCGATTGTAACAATCGAGCTAAGGCAATTGTTGCAAGAACATCGTTTAATGCATCATGAGCGTTCGCGTGATCAAGCCCGTTAATCTCTGTTAATAACTCTAGTCGATTTGTTGGTGAACCGTCACTCGCAAACGGCCACTTGATACCTTCAGGACGAAGTGCCCGGGTTAAACGAACAACATCTAAAAGATCCCAGCGCGAACGCCCCTCTTTCCACTGCCACTCATATGGATCATAAAAATTACGATATTGCAGGTATCGCATGAATTCGTCGTCAAAGCGTACAGTGTTGTAGCCGACAAAAACAGTGTTTGCAGTTGCAATTTGCGAATGAAAAATATCTAAAAATGCTGCTTCGGTTATACCTTCTTCTCGTGACTGCTGTGGCGTGATACCTGTCACGAGAACAGCATCCGGGTCGGGCAATATATCATCACTCAATTGCAGCATGATATTAAATGGCTCACCAATAGGCCGTAGATCTAGATCGGTCCTCTGTCCAGCAAACTGTACAATACGCGCATCACGCGGATTGACACCGGTTGTCTCTAAATCATAAAAGAAAAAACTATCTGCCATGCTTCAGGCATTCTGCCTGATGTATGCATCTACGTCAAACTTACGTCGCAAACCAGAATCATTCATATAGCGCACAGTACCGAAAATAGAGCGCTCAAACCATGGGCGATCATGCAGCCCACCCACACTCCACAAGATGCCTACATAACCATTAGGATCACCCCCGTCCAACGAATAAAAATCATTCAGGTACTTCAAGACTAGTATTGCTTCTTCGGGGGATGATGTCCATTCTAGCACCTTCTTTGCCCAATACATGCGCATATAACCATGCATCTTGCCAGTTCTTCTCAGTTGATTTTGGGCAGCATTCCAGACCGGGTCGTGCGTAGCAGATTCTTCAAATTGCGTACGATTATAGAGAAAATTCCGTGGGTCATTGGCATGTTTATGTAACGTGGCCTTGCCCCATTGCGGTGCACCATTCAGCGAATCGTACTGTGTATTGTAATAACAAAAGTTATCGCTCAATTCTTTTCTGATGACCAATTCTTCAATGAGAGCATCGGCATCAGCACGAAGCTTTGGGTTCGCAGACACCGCTTTCTCAACTTCAATCATTGCTCGCAAACTACTGATTTGCCCAAAGTGTAAATACGGGCTCAACCCGCTCAGACCCTCTAGGCTTGGGTCATTTCGATTACTGCCGTAGCCCCGCAATCGCTTAGCAATAAAATCACGCAAAACTTTTTTGGCAGCTACTTCGCCACTCGCAAATGTTATAGTCTGTCCATTAGATGGTAAGGCCTCCAAAACATCATCAATCATTGGCTGTAACTCTTTCATTGGACGCACAACACCTGGCCACGCAAACGAATGAGACTGAATTTCTTGCGGCTCTTCAATAAATTCTGGCATGGATTTGTGGATTTTGGGCCGAATAGTACGTGCCGCGTATTCTTGTTTATCACTAGTCCGCCATGTCGGCACGATGTTATGGGTATCCACTTCGTATACTGGACACTGAACATCCTGCGCAATTTGCATATGTAGTTTGCGCGGTCCCCGCAAAGGGCTCATATCGAAATAGATTGTCGCAGGATCTGTGTGATGAAACAATGATTTGAGACGCGACAGGGGATCACCAATAAGCATCATAAACGGGATGTTGAACTTTGCCAGATCAGACTCGACACCACGTAAGCCATCAAGCATCCATCTATAGTGTTCGTGGGAACGGTGCCCAGTCTTGGGCAGTAAACAAAAAACAACTGCCAGCGGCAACTTGAGTTCTAGTGCTTGTTGCTGTGCCAGCAGCAATGCATGATTATCATGTACTCTTTGATCTCGACTCATCACATACAGTACACACCCGCCGTCCATACGACCAGACGTATTGAGTTGCAACTGACGTTTGTCCATGCCTAGTATTCTAGAGTGTGATCAAGTATTTTGATAGTCTGTCCCGGCTCGATATTCTGTCGTTGCAGTTCGCGCATAATACCCATTTTGCGCATAATATCACGTAAGCGTTCAACACCTTGTGAGCTACTAAAGTCAGTACGCATTGCAAAACGCTCAATCTTTTTGCCCGAAACCACATAGGTATCCCCTTTTCGATCAACATGCCAACTGGATTCATCGTTGACCAGCGTAATTACGGGTAGCTGCTTGGCAGCTTGCTCCGCCTCGTTGGTTCGTTGTGCCTCGACAAGGTCCTTAAGTGCGTAGAGTAATGGCTGCAATCCTTCGTGCGTGGATGCAGATATAGCAAAAACTTTCGTGCGTTTTGGCACTACCTTGTTCAGTGCTTTGACTTTTTGGGTGATCATCGATTTGTCGATGCTATCGATTTTGTTTAATACTACAATGACTGGTTTGGCAGATAGGTCTATTGTGTAATCTTTTAGTTCATTAGTGATGGTTTCGTATGCCGTCGTAACGTCTTGGTTGCAATCAATCAAGTGAAGCAAGACACTGGTACGTTCGACATGACGCAAGAACTCATCTCCAAGCCCCTTACCTTGGCTTGCACCCTCAATCAGTCCAGGAACATCGGCAAATAGCAGACTGTTTGTTTTGTCTACAGACACAACGCCAAGATTAGGCGTGAGTGTCGTAAATGGATAATCGGCAATTTCTGGTCTGGCGTTACTTAGCACACTTAGCAAAGTAGACTTACCGGCATTCGGCAGCCCTACTAGTCCTACATCTGCAATCGACTTTAGCTCGAGCGTTACGGTAAGTTCCGCACCAGGCTCTCCTTTTTCGGCAATTCTCGGTGCTTGTCGAGTACTACTCGTAAAGTGCGCGTTACCAAAGCCACCCTTACCGCCTGCTGCGATTACGACTTGCTGGCCATCATCAGTCAAATCCGCGAGCACAGTGCCATCTTCGGCGACAGCGGCAGTTCCAATAGGGACCATCACCAGTAAATCTTTGCCGGCTTTACCATGTCTTCGTCGCTTACTGCCGGCCCCTCCAGACTCAGCTGTGAGCTCTTTTTGAAAACGAAAATTCGCTAAAGTATTTTGATTTCGGCTAGCGACCAAAATAACATCACCGCCATTACCGCCATCACCACCATCGGGGCCACCTCGGTCAATAAACTTTTCGTGACGAAAACTGACTATGCCATCACCCCCTTTACCAGCACGAATCAAAACTTTTGCTTTATCTACAAACATATGATCTTATTATACAATTTTTTAGCACTACCGTACAGCAAATTATTATTGCTAGTAGATATAGGAGTAGGCGGCCGCTTCACTCGCCGACAATGTTTTGCGCGAAACAACACCCCATCCGGCAATGTTCATCTCTGAAATATTAGCACTACCGTCATCATTAACCGACTCTACAAAACCGACATGTCCATAGTAATCACGCGGTGGCGTCCAGATGACTGCATACTGGCGAGGCACGTTACCAACACCAAACCCTGCACGCTGAGCCAAAAGCTTCCAGCTGCTAGCATTGCCCAGGTTACTCGGAACAGGCCTACCAACCTGTGCCCTTCGATATGCGGCCCACCATGTACAGTACCCGTAATCGTACCCATTTGCACCACCATTATAGATGGCGCTAGCTCCACCCCAGGCAAATCCACTACCATAGCTAGCCGTATAAGAACGACGCGTAAGCGGCGCTGGCATCAATGTACCATCACGAACCAAAATCACTGAGCCTACACGCAGAGAACCGATGACGTCATTATCTGCAATAATACTATCTTTATTAGCACTAAACTTAACTGCCAAACTATCGGGAGTATCGCCCGCCTTCACGGTATAGGCGATGCCGTTAACCGGGGGGATGAGTAATTTTTGACCAGCAGTAGCGTTGTCACCTGTAATACCATTTGACCACCGAACACTATCTGAAGTAATACTAAATTTCGCGGCAATAGATGGTATGGTGTCACCAGCGACAACTGCATACGTTTTAATATCTTTCCATGATTTCAATGGCGTATTAACAACCTGTGGCTTAGCCACGACCGACTCTGACGCCGCTGAAACAGCAAGCTGCGCATTAACGGTATCTGCCTTGTTTACTACAGAATTCGTCTCGGGCAGATTAGTTAACCGAGCAACATGCACAGCAATATCTGCTGAAGAAACCTGATCTAAGGCATTAGCCGCCTGATCGATATTCGGTGCAGAGATAATACTATTGGTTGAGGTAGAGCCAGACTGAGGGCTGTACACCACAAGTGCAACAATCCCAGCAAGGATGGCAAAATTAGCGATTACAATACCGTAACGTATCAATCTTTTTTGGGTACGTTTGCTCAACTGACGCTGAATACGTCGTGATTTTTTACCGACGAGTGTAACAGCTGTTGACGGCAACTGCTGTAGTGCTCTGGTTGAAGTACGAATATGATGCTCCTGCACCAACCGGTGCTAGAACCCAGACTGAGACTTAAGGCTTATAAATGCAAGAAGTTCGACCTACTTGCTTTTTTCTAAAAATTCAGTCCGAGTGCAACACCTTAAAAACCATAAGTTTTCTAGATATTGCACCTAACATAGTAGCATAAATCACCATCCAAGCCAAGCATCCTGTTTCATAATAACCCCTGTTAATAGTCAGCGCGTACAGTTCTTTTGGCAGTGTTGTGCAATATTCGTATCATGTTCGGCCTTGGTTCGTGCGAAGTACGTCAGACCGTCATCGCCAGACACGAAATACAGCCAGTCTGTTGCAGCCGGACGAGCAACCGCAGCCAATGCGCTTTCGGTAACATTGGCAATAGGGCTTGGTGGCAAGCCGTCGTTTTCGTATGTGTTATACGCGGGGTTAGTCTGACCGTTTAGTGCTTTATAGTTCGTGGTTGCATCAGATTCTAGTCGTATTCCTTCACGTAACCGGCGTAAAAATATTTGTGCTACCTGCTTGCGATCTTCGGTTTTCGGCACTTCTTTCTCTACTACCGAAGCAAGAATAATCGCGTCGTAAACGCCAATGCCCTGCTTTGCAAATAACTCTCGTATTTCTGGGGTCAGCCGTTTTTGCATTTCGTCAAGGGCAGAACGAATGATTGTCTCGGGCTTGGTATCGTTGGTTTTCTGGAATGATTCTGGATATAAATAACCTTCCAGGCTTGCAGCCTTTGGCTTATCGACGAGTGCAGGATGGCCTGCATATAATGCCGGGTCTAAAGCCGCAGTCGCCTCAGCCTGCGTATATCCTGCATTTGTTAGAGCCTGACTAATGCCTCTTAGCGTTTGTCCCGGCAGGATAGTTACTAGATTAGTCTTAACCTTTCCCTCCGTAATTATTGAAACAATTTCTTGTACACTGTAACTTGGGCTCAACTCATACGTCCCAGCTTTAATTTTATCGCTTGCGTCGACGCTGCGTACATATTGCTCGAATACAATGGCGTTGCGCATAAGCCCCTGTGATTTAAATAGACC
>CAYUBG010000009.1:0-15420 GCA_964442995.1 uncultured Candidatus Saccharibacteria bacterium
AAGAAGATTTTTCTGTGCTTGATGAGGGCTGTAACTGCTATACCTGCGCTAATCATACACGTGCATATATCCATCATCTATTTAAGGCCGAAGAAATCCTCGGACTTACATTGGCATCTATACACAATGAATATTTTGTAGTGCAGCTTGTCGATCATATCCGCGAATCGATAATCGATGGCTCATTTTTTGACTTTAAAACAAGCTATCTGCAGCGATATGGGGTTGAAGCTTAGATCCAGCGAACTAGCTCGGCATTAGGAATATGATCATGAAAGTCATGATCAGGTTTAATGTGATGGCGGATGGCGCGCCCAATGCCGCCGTGCCCTACAAGTAGAATGTGCTCTGACTCGCTAGGATGCTTGTGGGCATGGTCGACAACTTTTTTGGCACGGGCTATAAGTTCATCGATCTGCTCGATGCCATCGACATCCACCGTTATGCCTAGCTGGCTAATAGATTTACTTTTATTGGGGCTCCAAGGGGTAGCTTCCATGGCGCCAAAGTTTCTTTCAATCAGGTCGGGGTTGAGTTCGATTTTATCGAGCGGATAACCAATCTCTTGAGCAATAATCTGTGCTGTCTCGACCGCGCGTGACAAAGGCGAACAGATGATGAGATCAATCTCCATTTCTTTGGCGGCTTGGCCAGCAAGCTTTGCTTGCCGTCGACCCTCTTCGGTTAATGGTGTGTCGGTATGCCCCGAATAAATACCTTGCGTATTCATAACTGTCTGACCATGACGGATGTAATATAGGTGCTTCATAGTAGAATTATACGGTATGAGTAAGCTTGTGGTCGATCCTGGTAAATATGTAGTCGCAGTTTCTGGCGGCGTGGATTCGGTGGTATTGCTGCACATGTTAAGTCAAATTCCTGATCTACAGCTTGTCGTTGCTCATTATGATCACGGTATTCGCAGTGACTCGCAAAAGGATCGAGAACTTGCCCAGCGTCATGCGCTCGAGCGAGGACTAGACTTTGTGTATCACGAGGGAAACTTAGGGGCAGGGGCGAGCGAAGAAGTTGCCCGAAATGCTCGATATGCATTCTTACGAAAGGTGCAAAAATCAAAAAAAGCTCACGCAATCATTACTGCACATCATCAAGATGACATGCTCGAGACAGTAATTATCAACATGCTTCGGGGAACAAATAGAAAGGGGTTGAGTTCGCTGGCGGATCGTCGAGACGTTCGTCGTCCGCTACTGCAATTACGAAAAAGTGATTTGTATGATTATGCAAATAAACAAAATCTCGAGTGGCGCGAAGACCATACCAATGCAGATACGACTATTTTTCGAAACTATATCCGCCATGTCCTGTTGCCAAAGCTTGGGCAAGATGCCCAGAATGAACTCCTGCAATACATCAAGCATGTCGAAATAACAAATAGGGCAATCGACAATTCGTTGCTAACCCTACTTCATATACAGCCAAAACGGAACGAGATAGACAGGCACTGGTTTATTAATCTCCCGCATATAGTAGCAAAGGAGTTTATGGCATCATGGCTTCGTAGTCACAGTATTCGATCGTTCGATAGCAGAACCATAGAACGCCTCGTAGCCGCTAGCAAGGTATTATCGCCTGGTAAGTCTATTGATATTGATGCAGAGTTTCAAATTGTCGTTGGTATCGATACGTTGGCACTCACATTACGGGACCGCTAGTATTCTTGTGGGACTGGCGGTATAATAGTCACTTGTATGGATAAAAAATCGTTTAAAAACACGAATCTACCAGGAGGAGCAAAACGTAAGGGGTTTAAGAATGCAGGCTTTGTCGCACTGCTAATCTTGATTGGTCTGATATTTTTTGCTTCTACTAGCCAGCCTACCAATTTAAAAAGTGTTGCATTTTCGGACGTTATCGCGCGTGCCAATAAAGGCGATGTTAAATCGATTACTATAAAAGGTAATAGCCTAGAAGTAACGCCAAAAGATAGCGACAAACCAACAGAAAAATCATACAAAGAGCCCGGCAGTAGTATTTACGAACAGGGTCTAACCAATCGAAACGTAAATGTAAATGTACAGCCAGAATCTAATGGCAGTGGCTTTTGGCTAAGCCTTGCGAGCGGTGTTATACCAGTCGTGTTGATCAGTGTTGTGCTGTTCTTTATGCTGCGCAGCGCGCAAGGGCAAGGTAACCAGGCACTGAGCTTTGGCAAGAGCCGTGCCAGGCTGTATGGCAACGAAAAAGACAAAGTCACTTTCAAAGATATCGCTGGTAGCGAAGAGGCAAAGATTGACTTGCAAGAAGTCGTCGAATTCCTGAAATTCCCCAAGAAGTTTGAATCGGTTGGCGCAAAAATACCAAAAGGCGTTTTGCTTGTCGGCCCTCCGGGTACTGGTAAGACCATGTTGGCTCGTGCTGTTGCGGGCGAAGCGAATGCCCCATTCTTTAGTATCTCTGGTTCTGAATTTGTCGAGATGTTTGTTGGGGTTGGTGCGAGTCGTGTTCGTGATTTATTTGCCAAGGCTAAAAAGAACGCACCCTGCATCATCTTCATCGATGAAATTGACGCAGTTGGGCGCAAGCGTGGTAGTGGTATGGGCGGTGGTCATGATGAGCGCGAACAGACACTTAATCAGATTCTGGTAGAGATGGATGGTTTCGAACAAGGGGCTAATGTCATTGTGTTGGCTGCTACAAACCGCGCAGACGTGCTCGATAGCGCTTTGCAGCGGCCCGGGCGTTTTGACCGTCGCGTTAATATCGACTTGCCAGACCGAAAAGACAGAGAAGCAATCTTAAAGATCCACTTCGATAAAAAACCACTTGCCAAAGACGTTGATTTAGACGCATTAGCGGCAAAAAGTGCAGGTTCTTCTGGCGCCGACTTGGCGAATATCGCAAACGAATCGGCAATTATCGCCGCGCGAAACAACCGCAAAGAAATCACCAACGACGATGTAACCGCAGCGTTCGAAAAAGTAGCGATTGGCCCTGAGCGTAAAAGTAAGGTCATGAACGATAAAGAGAAAGAGCTGACTGCGTATCATGAGGCTGGCCATGCGGTTGTTGGCCATGTACTGCCCGAGAGTGACATGGTGCATAAGGTAACAATCATTCCTCGCGGCGGCACTGGTGGAGTTACATGGTTTATCCCGCCAGAGGATAAAAGCTATCACTCTATTTTGGAATATAAAGATGTGTTGGCACGAATGCTAGGCGGGCGAATAGCCGAGGAAGTTATTTACGGGGCTGACCGAGTTACTACGGGAGCTGGTAGCGATTTGCAAAAGGCAGCTGAGCTTGCACGTGATATGGTCATAAACCAAGGAATGGGCAAGAAGCTGCGCGATCAAGTATTTCATGTCGATGAAGGCTTGATGATGGAGCGAATGATTCAAGAGCGCCACTACTCGGATGAAACTGCCAAAGTCATCGACGATGAAGTTGAAGCCTTGATTACCGAGGCTGCCACTCGCGCACGCACAGTTATCAAAGCTAATCGTAAACAGCTAGAAGCTCTTAAAGATCGATTGCTCGAAAAAGAGACAGTCGAGGCAGATGAAGTTCTTGAAGTTCTCAAAGACTGTACTTTACCGGCGGGTGTTGAGCATCCTTCGGATGCACAAAAAAAGTAAAAAATCTACATTGTAGTTAGGTAGCAAACCTCTTTATAATAAGAGTTAATGAATCAAATCTTGAAACGTGCTAATAGGCGCATTTCCCTCAGTGGCGCCGCGACATTACTGGTCGCCTCATCACTAGTTAGTCAGGTGCTTGGTTTCTTGCGGGTGAAGTTGGTAAACGCGAACTTTTTAGCCACAGGGCCAAATAGCACGGATGCTTTCTTTGCGGCGTTTAAGATTCCAGATTTTTTCTTTTTCACTATTGCTGCTGGTGCCTTGGGTGTAGCCTTTATGCCAGTTTTAGCAGAGCATCTACACAAGCACGATCGAAAAGGTGTATGGAGCTTGTCGACTAGTCTCATGAACTTGCTTGCAGTGATTATGTTTGTGGTCGGTCTTGTGATTTTTATCTTTGCTCATCCATTGATCCACTATATTGTTGCGCCGAAACTTGACCCCCAGCAGACACACAACGCAGTTTTGATTATGCGTCTAATAGCGTTTAACCCAATGTTATTTACTATTTCTGGAGTGCTCACTAGCGTGCAGCAGACTTTTGGTAGGTTCTTCTTTTATGCGATGGCTCCGATCTTATACAACGTATCGATAATTCTGAGTATATTTATCTTTCGCGATAATATTGGCTTGGTCGGGCTTGGTGTTGGCGCGCTGGTTGGTGCTCTTCTACAGCTTGTTATCTCGTTCCTGGGACTGACTGGTCTCAACTTTCACTACAATCGCAAAATCGATCTATCGATGCCAGACTTTCGACGTATTTTACGGCAATTGCCACCACGTTCTATCGATCAAGGGATCATGTCTATAAACAGCATTGTCGACACTAACTTTGCACGACGACTTGGTACGGGTTATATCAGTTACTATGAAAATGCATACACACTACATACTGCCCCCACGCTTCTTATAGGTACCGCCATTTCGTCGGCTGCATTTCCACGCATGAATGATCGACTTGCCAAGGGTGACGAAGCAGGGTTCCATAGAGAATTTTTGCAAGTGCTGCGAGTGATGATTTGGATATCTACACCAGTGATTGTTGTTTGCTATTTTGCGCGTGGATACTTGGCACGCATGATTTTTAGTCGTAATGCACCAGAAATTGCAGTGATCTTCGGCTTTTTATGTGGGGCTATATTTTTCCGAACCATGTATACTATCGTCTCTAGATATTTTTATGCCAAGAAGGACACATGGACACCACTTATAGATTCATTGTTTGCAATTGTTCTGAACATTGTTCTGGTAATGACGCTTGCCAAACCAAACGCTTACGGCGCAAGCGGAATCGCCTTAGCAGAGTCAATCGTAGCTGGCTGTCAGTTGTTTATCTTGTCGAGTATTATGCTATGGCGTGATCCAAAGTTGCTGAACAGAGAATTCTGGAGCGGCGTGGGGCGAATTTTTTCGGTAACAGGGTTTAGTGTAGTCACGGCTTTTATCATGATAAGTTTGTTCCCGCTTAGTGCTAACGACACCGGGTTTATAACACTTGGCACCAAACTGGCAATTATTAGCTTGGCAACATTTGGCGTGCACCTCGCACTATCTTCTTTGTTCAGCCTAGACGAAGCCATTCCAGTTGTGCGCAGGATGCGAGCAATTTGGCGATTTATACTACGCCCAATACGAATGAATTAGCCACCCTGCGCGTTGACGAATACCAGGAATAATACGCCAATAATGGCGAATAGCACTGTCCAGACAACAATATTTTGTGTCCAAGAATTGAGGTTATCGAATCGTTCTTTTATTTTTCGTACGTGGTCCATATGTATTAGCATAGGCAAATTAATCATCTAGATCAACGCAAAACACTGCTACCTCTGTTATAATGGGCGTCTATGGATCAATCAAAAATTCGCAATTTCTGCATAATCGCGCATATCGATCATGGCAAGTCGACGCTTGCCGATCGCTTGCTCGAGCTCACCGGAACGGTACAGAAGCGAGACATGAAGGCGCAGCTACTGGACAAAATGGATCTGGAACGCGAAAAGGGGATAACAATCAAACTCGCCCCGGTGCGAATGACCTATAAGGATTACGAGCTAAATCTTATAGACACACCAGGGCATGTTGACTTTAGCTACGAAGTATCACGCAGCCTGGAGGCTTGCGAAGGGGCTGTTTTAGTAGTCGACGCTAGCCAGGGAATTCAAGCGCAGACGCTCGCAAATGTCTATCTAGCTATGGCGGCTGACCTCACAATCATACCCGTGCTCAACAAAATTGATCTACCTGCTGCGGATGTAGACCGCGTTAGTGCAGAGGTAATTAGTTTGCTGGGATGCAAAAAAGAAGACATCTTGTATATATCTGCGAAAACTGGCCAGGGTGTTGACGCAGTGCTAGAGCGAGTCATCAAAGACATTCCAGCTCCGCAAAGCACAAATGCCGATACCGCACGGGCTTTGATATTCGATAGCTACTATGATGATTATCGGGGTGTAATTTTGTATGTGCGAATCGTAGACGGATCTATCAAGAAAGCCGATGACATCAAAATGATGGCGACAAATGCTAATGGTTTGGCGCTCGAAGTTGGTGCGCTAAAGCCAGACATGTCGCCGCTGGGTGAGCTCGGGCAAGGCGAGATTGGCTATATTGTTACGAACCTCAAGACAACCCGAGAAGCAAAAGTTGGCGATACGGTTACGTTGGTTCGGAAACCAGCGACAGAACCTCTATCCGGTTATAAAGATGTTAAGCCTTTTGTGTATGCGGGCTTTTTCCCGGAAAGCAACGAGTATTACCAAGAATTAAAGGATGCCATCGAAAAGCTCAGCCTGAGTGACTCTGCGCTGCAGTTTACGCCGGAAAACTCTCCTGTTTTGGGTTTTGGGGTGCGTATCGGCTTTCTTGGATTACTGCATATGGATATTGTCCGCGAGCGGCTAGAACGAGAATATAACCTCGAGTTGGTCGTAACTAACCCGTCAACCGACTACCAGATTACGCTCAATAATGGCGAAGAGGTCGATATAAAATCCGCCTCCGAACTGCCAGACCCAGCCAAGATAGCCGAAATTCGAGAGCCTTGGATAAAGGGTGAAGTTGTCGTGCCGAAAGATTATGTAGGCGGCGTCATCCAGCTTATTTCCACAAAGCGAGGGCTGCAAAAAAATCTGAGCTATGTAGATGCGCAGTTAGCATTAGTTGAGTTTGAAGCCCCACTGGCAAACCTTTTGACTGATTTTTATGATCAGCTCAAAAGTATTACGAGTGGTTATGGTAGCTTTAACTACGAACTCGACAACTATCGAGCCGAGGACTTAGTGCGGGTTGATTTTTATGTAGCCGGCGAAATGGTAGAGGCATTGAGCGTCATGGCTCACCGTAGTGAGGCGCAGCGGCTAGGACGTGAAACGGTTGAAAAACTCAAAGAAGTTATACCAAGGCAAAACTTCCAGGTAGCTCTGCAGGCAGGTATTGGCGGCAAGTTCATTGCGCGTGAAGATATCAGCGCATACCGAAAAGACGTTACGGGGTATCTGTATGGTGGTGATGTTTCACGAAAGAAGAAGCTGCTCGCCAAACAGGCTAAGGGCAAAAAACGCATGAAACGATTTGGTAAAGTCGACATTCCAGCCGAAGCGTTCACGGTTATGCTGAAACGCGATTGATCTTAGGAATTGTTGATAAGCCTGTCAATGATTAGTATGTTACCGTATCACGACGCGAGTAGCGATGAGATCTTTGCCCTTACCAGTAGTAAATGCAGTTATGTTTGCATCCTTCTTTATGTCACTTACACCGAGAATTTTTGATCCATTAGATACAGTAGTCTTATCATTTAGAGCCATGGTTTTTTCGGTGCCGTCAGGTAGCTTTACGGTGAGCTTGTCTTTACTTACGCTACTTACTTTACCGATTGCAGTATACGGAAAGGCGGCGTTGTCAGAGATTGCCTTCAGCGGATTAAGCAGGTCTGTTACTGACGCTACGGTTGCACGAGCACCTTCTTTTTTGCCAATCTGGTAGCCTATGTAGTAGCCGCCGGCACCGATTAGTAGTGAAAATATCCCGCCTAGTAGAACAATAACCAATAAACTTCGAAAAATACTGTTGTTGCCCTTCTTTGAATTTTTTTCTTCTTGGGCTGCCTGCAATTTTAGTTCCATTTTTTCCTCGCGTAATTTAGATTAATAATCCGTTAGTTTCATTTTAACATAACCATTATTTTTGCTATAGTACTACTAAATAACGTGAGATCATGAATATTAATTCTATAAAATATATACTTACAAAATCTTCTCGCCGCGTTAGACTACTGGGCATTATTTTTGCTTCGCTAGTGGTTTTAGTTGGGTCGGCTTATTATATATCGGTAGTAGCTCCCTCACGAGTAAAGGCTTTTAGTGGTAATGGTCAAGGAACTCCCGACGAACCGTATCAGATTACCACTTGCGCACAGCTTCAAGAAATGAAGAATAAGCCGTTCGCACAGTTCGTTCTTATGAACGATATCGACTGTGGCGATACGCAGAACTGGAATGATGGACAAGGTTTCCAGCCTATATTCAATTACAATGCCGAGTTCGACGGAAGAAATTATGAGATAAAAGACTTATATATAAACAGACCAACAGAGTATAGCGCTGCGCTATTTAGCTATCCAAACAATGCAAAATTTAAAAATATCAAACTGACCAAAAGCATATTTAACGCCGATAGAGTTGATGTGAATGGTGGCAGGATAGTGGGAGCGTTTGTTGACGAACTTCGTTCAAGTGAAGTCATCAACGTACATAGTGATCTAACGGTTAAAGCAAATGGCCCCGTACCGAACCATGAGGGTAGTGGGATAATTATCGGGGGGCTGGTCGGTATCAATAACAGTATGATTCGCAGGAGTTCCACATCTGGTAAAGTGCTTGTGCAAGGCAACCCAGCGATTGACCTAAGTGTAGAGGCGGGCGGATTGGCTGGACATACATACACCAATCAGACATATAGCTCATTAGGCATAGCAGGTGTAGAGGATAGCTTTTCTAAGGCTACTATCGAAGTCGGAAGCGATACTACAGTAACCACCGGGTCATGCGGAGGACTGGTTGGCACGATTACAAAACAGAATGCTGGGATAGTGGCGAGTATTGATCGTTCATATGCTGCAGGAAGTGTGGAATGTCGAAGTAGCTCGGGTATTCCAAATACTGGAGGATTCGTTGGTGCAATTAGTCTTGGTGACGGTACAGATGGTTATCCTGCGATCGCTAATAGCTTTACAACGGCACAAGTTAAAAATGCTTCAACTGGCAGTGGCTTCTACGGTGCATTTTATATTGGCAATACTGTGGACCCAAACTATACAGCCGACTATAGTTCCGACAAATTTGATATCTCAAAAACTGCGAAGTCTGATTGTGGACCGAGTCGTGATGGGGTTACTGGTTGCGGTGGTGTAAATGCAGATAATAACGAACCCGATTACTTTACGCAATCGAATCAGACAGGACTCTACGATACTTGGAATCAGCAAACAGTTTGGCAGCTATCACCTACTGAGCTACCTAGCTTACGAGAGTCAGAAGTTCGGTCTGAAGGCCCTACGAATTTGGCTGTCTCGCGACAAGGGAATGATTTTAACTTAACCTGGGATGCACCACAGGGCACACAGGGCCGTGCCAGTGGTATTACTTCTTACAGAATTTTCTATCGCGATGATGGCAACAATGAGACAAATTGGCAAGAATATGACGCTGATCATTTACCTGATGCCAATACCACCACTAAAACCATAACGGGGCTCACTATCCCAGGTACTTATAGTTTTAAGGTAAGAACAGTGTTTGTCGAAAGCGCCACCAACCTGTACCTAAACGGACTATTCTCTAACCCATATCAGTTCGCTACCGGCATGCCAGAAACTGCACCTACTAACTTTACTGTGACGACCAATGTTTATACGGCAGCAGTGAGTTGGGATGCTGTTGATACGGCAACAGGATATACTGTCGATTATCGACGACCAGGTGATGCCCAGTGGGCTTCACTAAAAGTTAGCTCGCCAACAACAAGCGCTTCTGTGCCGTTATTGCTTCAGGATACTCCATTCGAATTTCGAATCAATGCCTATAACAAGGGTGGTAGCGGACCTTGGTCTGATACTGTTGCGGTACGTACAAAACTGCCTACCACAAAGACGGTTTCTACCTGCGAAGACCTGCAAAACGTAAATAACGACCTAGAAGCAAACTATATTCAAACAGCGGATATTGACTGCTCGGGCATCAGTAACTTCCAGGTAATAGGTAGGGAGCGTGGGGTCTTTTTGGGTTCGTATGACGGTAAGGGTTACAAGATACGCAATTTGACTATCCAACGCGACATACAAACGGACAACCAATCATTTTCTGGCGTTGGTCTATTCGGCGTTGTCGCAGGCGCTAATCTAACTAATATTACACTCGAGAATGCTTCGATTTCTGGCAACTTCACATTAAGTGAGCAAATTGACCCCAACCAGAATGGCATCCCTGATACTCCAGACTTACCAGGAGCTCCAGCAAGTGCTGCGGATGTGAATATACCTAGTACGTTACCTACTACAACGAATGACGCGCTCAATACTGCAAACAATGTTGCAGGAGATGTAGGCACAGTTGCAAACGACTATAGCACAACGCTTTTCAACGTATTTTCGAATTATGGATTTAACGCGGCTGCATCGTTTCCCCGTTTTGCTGTAGGTGGTGTTGCTGGTGTTATGGTTGGTAGCGGCACTATATCAAACATAAAGGTTAATAACGCAACTATACTTGGCAACATATCGGGTGGTGTGTTTGGCGCTGTAGTGCCATTACCGAATATTGCTGATGTGCCTGAGGTAATTAGTGCAGCTTATGCAAATGGCAATAGCCAAGCCGCGACGCCCGATAAGATCATTGCCAATTTTAATCAGACATTAGTTCTCGATCGCCTGCAGTCGAGTGGCTCAGTTATTGGTTTTGTTTCTGGCGGTCTAATTGGTGTTGCTACGTCTCCACTAGGGGCTTTAGTCGGTGCAGGTGGTGAATTTATACTGCAAAATAGCGCATCGTCTGCGTCGGTCGATGCCAATATTGGCGGTGGATTACTTGGTACAGGATTGTCGCTTACTATTGGAGCAACAACAGTAGCGGTTTCTAGTGCTATATCCAGTGGTGCCGATGGACTTACGGGGCTCACCAATGGTATAAATTCGTTCGAAGTAACATCATCCCAGGCGGTCGTAGTGCGCGATTCATCTGCTACTGGTACGGTCAGCGCATGTAATGCCGTTACTGGTGCCAGGAGTGGTGCACTGGGCGGTATCGTGGGCTTGAGCATAGGCACATTGCTCCAAAACGTCACTGCATCTGGAAATGTTACTACTTGCTCTGGCGTGTACGAGCAGCATCTTGCATATGGCGGCTTTTTAGGCGGCTTATCTGGGGCGATGCTACAGTCTCGAGTAGAAAACAGTATTGCTAATGGCAGTGTACGAACTATACGTAATCCACAGTCTTCTTTGGGCGAATCAGAAGCGTACTTTGGTTTTTCTGGGGGTCTTGCGGGCGCTATTATTAATTTCGGTGATGATTCTGAAGGTAAGTACGTAATCAATAACTCGAGTGCTAAAGGTGATGTAGAGATTGTCGGCAGAAAGGGACTTTTGTCGGTGTCTGGTGGCATGGTGGGGTTATATCTGGGCCAGGGTACGATAAATAATTCAAACGCCTTTGGTAAAATCCGTACTGCCACTGCACAAGAAAACGTAGGCGCGCTTTCAATTTCTGGCGGATTTACGGGCATAACTTTAGGAATAGATGGAATTTTTCTAGGTAAATCAGGTGGCAGCGCGGCAGCCGGCTACCCGCAAATATATACTCCAGGTCATGGAGCCGATATTCGTAATTCTTCCGCCAGGGGTGATGTAATAACCATTAAAGACGGTAATAGCGGTATGCTGGCGGTTACAGGCGGTATGACTGGATTGCTATTTGGCCAGGGTACAATTGCGAGCTCCTACGCAGCTGGCAAGGTTACATCGGATATTCCTAATGATTTCTTGTTAGGCAATGGTCAGGGTGGTGCACTGCCACGCACGTTGAGCACTAATTTTGGCGTCGCATTTTCTGGGGGCCTCGTAGGGGTTGGGTTTGGCGCAGATTTGCCTGAGATAGAAACTACAGTTCTAGCAGGTTTTAAGCTGCGCACGATAGAACAGATCCAGAAGACACAAGGCATAGTCATCAATAACTCTCATGCAACCGGCGAAGTAAAATCGAATGTCGGCGGTGGGCTTGTCGGGGTTGCCGAACTAAACATAAAGATAAATAAGGCATATGCCGAAGGTAATGTAGAAGGCCAGGTAACAGGCGGTCTTATCGGTTCGAGCGGATTGTTTAACGTTGGTGCCTTGGCCGGAACATTATTCGGGGCGAATCTTGTTCGAGGAGGTATAGAAAGCTCCCAACTTTCGGATACCGAGAAAGCGACAGAATTAAACCGTATTGGCCAGTTATTTAATGTTACAAACGAGGCGTTTGGGCCAATACAGATAACCAACACCTACACAACGGGTACTGTAACTGCCAAGCCGTATGTTGTTAATGTAAATAACCTTAGGAAAGAGGACGATTATTATCCGCTACTTGGAGATGATCCAATAATTCCTGTTCAGCTGCCAACTATTGCAGGTGGGGTTGCTGGTTTCTTTGTAGGGCCTGGTAGTATCGTAAAAGATTCATACTCCGCTGGTGAGGTTAAGGTACTGCCTTTGCCAGATCAAAAACGCAACAGCAAAATCAAGATTGCCGATGTTCCAAGTTTCGCGGGCGGTATTTTTGGTATCAATGTGGATATACCATTTGCGGATTATCAAAAAATTATTGCACCTACTCCCGGTGGTGAACAACCACTTGGATCAACAAACTTTTTACAGAGCCCAACACGCCTTGAGAATGTGTTCTCTGCCTCCAAGCTAACGCTTTCGCCAACGACATTTACCGGTGGGGCCGCCGGCTTGTATGTTTCGCCTTTGCACTTTATTGATGCGTTCGTACTGGGCCTGTCGCGAGATAACACTAAAGATGATAAGATCGCGCTAAAAAGTAACATCTACTTCGATAAATCTCAGGTGACTGTAGGCAAGTGTAATGGCCCGAATGATGTGTTTACTAATATCGTGAATGACACGTATAACAAGTCATATATAAAGAAAGACTCTACGAGTGAAGATAACTTGCTGCCGCAGATTCCAGTCGACATATCTAAACCGGATGAGCTACCAGAAGACGTAAAGCCTATCGTCAATACTATTAACGATCTGATTGGGTTGAAAACAGCATGTCAGTTTGTAAACGACGGGAACACGCAGCCACGGTACTTTATCCAGAATAATACCAACGCCCCTATGAATACATGGGACTTCAATAGTGTCTGGGTTATTAAAAAGAATGATTACCCTAAGTTTGTCGCGGGTGTAGAAACTGGTGTGCCAAATGTTACTCCGCCACCAGCACCAAAACCGCCAACAGTGGCTACTACCCCATCAAGGCGAGATGCCGAGCAGCTACTTGGCCGGATCGAGCAAGAACGCGCCCGACAGCGGCTTAATTCCGACAAGCTAAACTGGCTACAACGATTATTGAACAGAATTCCTCCACTACTTGCTAGGAGCATTCCATACTTGCTCATTCTTGCAGTGCTTGTGCTCGCTGCTCGCTATGCTAAACAAGCGCTGGCCCAATATCGTCAATTGACCAGCTTCCACAAGAGCCTCATGCGACTGATTAATACAAAGTCGGCAATTGATGATTACTTGGCAATTACGACACACTACCTGAACACGCCAGTTGCGGTAATGAGCGGTGCGGTAGAGCTCATGCAGTCACTCAAGAAGATTACTGCAGCGAATGCGGCGAAATTGACCGCCAGAATCAAGCAGTTTACTGACGATTCACAGGCGCTACAAACCGCAAACCAAGTATCGAGTGCCGAAGCAGCAAATACCACACGACCCCTAGAAAAGAAGCAAAAGAACCCTCTAAAAGACAAAACTATCTGGATACCATCCGCGATTGCCCTTGGTCTGATGGTGGTAGCAAACTTACTGTTCGTGTATGCGAAGGTTTACAACACATCGATAGTCCGTATGATTATCGAGTTTGGCTGTTTGGCCCTAGCGGTATACTTGTTGGTACTTTCGTATCGCTACCGCGAGAGTTTCGAAATATCGAAAGAACTTACTCGCACCCAATTGGCGCTCGAGTCAAAACTCTACCTAAAGCGAAAAGAATTCATACCCAAGGCCGCACAAACTGTTAGTGATCATTACGAGACACTAAACATTGCGAGCAAAGATCTAAAGGGCATCACGGAAGCTAAGCTATTCTTTAATGGTCTGGCAATGCTAGGACAGCTTAGCGAGGGCCTTACAAGCCTGTCGCGATACACTAATCTTGCAAGTGATCCACCGTTGTTTGACGTACGAACAGCAATCAATAAAGCCGTCGAAGAGCTTGCCGATACTGCCAAAGACAAGAAGGTTACCGTTTCGGTAAAACAGGGAGACAAGGGTGCGTTTACACGAATTGATCCTGCAGAGATTCGTCAGGTCGTACATTCTCTCATCGATAACGCCATTAAATTCAGTAAAGAAGGTGGGCATGTAGATGTGTCTGTCCAGAAACGATTTAACAAGTTCGTTTTGGCAGTGCAGGATGATGGCGTAGGTATTGCCGAAGATAAGTTAGGTCGTCTGTTCAAGCCATTTAGTCGTGGTACCGATTCGATGCAATATAACTACGAAGGTCTTGGGCTTGACTTGTTCACCGACAAGATGATTATCGAAAAATTAGGCGGTAAGATTGATGTAAAGAGTGTAGCCGGCAAGGGTACGACCGTTACGGTTACTATACCCATCAATAATGATTCTCGAGTGGTTGCACCAGTGCTGATTACGCCACAGGTTGCACAGTAGAGCCACGCTATCTACGCAGTTGGCAGTAAGCTAGACTACTAGTGAGTCCAACTAAAATGTTAACCTTGTAATTGCTTGAGATCGTCTATTATTTGCTTGGCGTGTGTAAGTGGGTTAACGCCCTCATAGGTTTTGGCGATGTCGCCCGCAGGATTAATGATGTATGTGTTGCGTTTAATCCCATGGAATTCACGGCCCATAAACTTTTTGAGGCCCCACGCACCGTAGGCTTCGATGGTCTGGTGTTCTGGATCACTTAGTAGAGTGAAGTTGAGCTGGTGGCTATCGGCAAACTTTTTGTGCGATGCGACGCTATCTTTGCTGATGCCAATAACAACTGCATTGCCTAGCTCCGCAATAACTTCTCGGGCGTCACGGAAGGCACATGCTTCTTTTGTACAGCCCGGCGTATTATCTTTGGGGTAAAAATAGAGTACGACCCATTTACCAGCGTAGTCTCCTAGGCTATGTGTTTTACCGTCTTGATCTTGTAGTGAAAAGTCTGGTGCTTTAGTCATGCGTTAATTGCCTTTCGATACAATTCTTCAATTATTGATTCTGTAACTGCATCTGGCGATAATGTGCCGTCGATGGTGATCAGTAAACCATGTTCTTTATAATAATCTATGACTGGTTGTGTTTTATTTCTGAATTCTTCGAGCCGCGTTGTGAGTACCCCATGGCGGTCGTCTTCACGCTTGCCACGGTCGGCACTATTACGGGTTTGTTCCCAACGTTCATTAACATCCTCTTCCGATAGGTCGAGCAAGACCACAGCTTGCATTGGGTGGCCGGCTTCATTTACCGATTCCATGACTCGTTCTTGCTCGCCAAACCACCTGCCAACTGAACTTAGTATCAGCG
>CAYUBG010000009.1:15430-17625 GCA_964442995.1 uncultured Candidatus Saccharibacteria bacterium
CTGGTTTAGATACGGGACTATTAGGTTGAGGTAATCGTCGGTTGGCGCAAGCACACCTTCATCAATGATGTTTTTTAAATGTTCATGCTTACTATGTCGAATAATATCGCCACCACCCACAACATTACCGGCAAACAATTCTGCCAGTCGTTTTGCTTGTGTGTCTTTGCCCGCAAATGGTCTACCAAAAAGGTTGATGGATCCAGCACCAAGCCAGTCGGTAATTGTTTTAATCTGTTTGGTATCTATATTGGCGGACATGCGCGCAGTATAGCTTATGATATCCCCACCGACAAGTGTTGCACAAGATCATCAGTGCAATATCTGGCACTCTGGTGGGATAAGTGCTAAAATAGCTGTATTATGACAGATCGACAAAAGAAGATCTTGCAAGCTATTGTGGAGCAATACGCCGAAGTTGCTAGTCCCGTCGGCTCAAGCTTGCTGGCAAAGTTGTTTAATGTATCTAGTGCCACTATCCGTGCTGAGATGGCCGAATTAGAGCGTCATGGGTATATAGATCAGCCGCACACTAGTGCAGGCCGAATCCCAACAGACAAAGGCTACCGATTTTATGTGAATAATATTGCAGAAAGTGCCAGCGAGACTCCTGCAGAACGCCGGGCCGAAAAAGCATTGGCGACACGGGTGAGCCAAGGAGGTGTTCCTGATCGAATCATCCGAAACGCCGTAGATACACTGGTAGAGCTTACTCATAATTTGGGCTTAGCGACTATTGGGGATCAGCTGTACATGAGTGGCCTTTCAAACCTATTTGGTCAGCCCGAGTTTATGAATGCTGGACAGGTACGCGAGGTAGCTCGTTTGCTCGATAATCTAGAGCCTTGGCTGTACGAAGCTGCCCTAAACGAGCCGTTGAGTGTGTACATTGGGCAAGAAAACCCAATCGGTCGCAGCGCGGGCTGTACCTTAATTGTTAGTCGTTTTCGCAGCAGTTACTCAGACCGCAGTTACGTCGGTGTACTTGGTCCTACGCGTCAAAGTTATCGTGATGTTATGAATCTGGTGCGTCGAACGGGTGAAGCTTTGGAGGAGGTGTTACTATGAGCAAACAATCAAAAGCCACCAAAAACCTTGAAGAACTAGCAGTATTGCAGCAGCAGGTTGCAGACCTTACCGATGCATTGCAACGAGAGCGTGCAGACGCAGAGAACATCCGTCGTCGTCATGCCGAACAGATCGCACAGTTACGTGATGTGGTAAAAGCAGGAGTCGTTAAGGATTTGCTGCCGGTTATCGACAATTTTGATCGCGCACTTAAGCATGTGCCAGCGGAACTCGAAGCGAACGACTATATAAAAGGAATACAGGGCGTTGTAAAACAATTTGAGACAACACTCCAAAACTTAGGAGTACAGCGCATACAGACAGTGGGTAAACCCTTTGACCCTGACCTTCACGAAGCCGTAAGTATGGAAGATGGCGAGGGTGAGCAAGAGGTTGTAGTCGAAGAATTGCAGTCTGGTTATGAAATCGCCGGTGAGGTTATTCGGCACGCCATGGTGCGCGTTGGGCGACAGTAATAATCTATGGCAGAGCGAGATCCAGATACATTTTTATATGTTCGTGCTGCTCAGCCTGGTGTGACATACATTGGCGGGACATTTTGTAAAGATGATCCCGTTGCCGAATCTCTTCGTCAGCTGTACGAAAGTCCAAAGACGCCACGCAACCTATTGCAAAACATTAACCACGCTCGCTTTTTAGTAGGATCTGCATTGATAGAAGGCTCGGGATATACTGTTCAGCAGGCAATTGAGGACACTGACCTGCAAGACCTAACTCCAAGGCGCTTACAACTGGTTACCTCATGTCTCGTGCGCATAGAAGCGGGTCTTTGTTCGATGTATCCCCCGATTAAACACGAATAGTTTGTTTTTGTTGACGTTGTCCAAGCATAAGGCTTATACTGCATGTAAGTAGAAACAGTATATGTGGTATTTATACAAAAACAGGGTAGCGCAACTAGTTTTGGCAGCAGGTCTTATGAGCATCATTTTCTTGGTGCGTACGCCACATGCTCATGCGGCAGCTTGTGCACCGAGCGCAGATTTTGGTACGGTCTCATTCACAACAGCAACAGGTAACCCAGTGAATATACCTGGAAGTGGCACAACAGCAGTGTCATTCAAGATATGGAGCCGCATGGCTACACAAAACACAACTGACAATAA
>CAYUBG010000010.1:0-850 GCA_964442995.1 uncultured Candidatus Saccharibacteria bacterium
GTCTATATAACTGTGCAGCGCGTCCATCGCCTGGCTCCTTGTCTGTTGGTCTTGTGCGTGATCAGCAATCGTGTCTAGTGCTCGTATTTGTTGCGTTGTTGTGCCATTGCCCCTGTCGGTAATGATCACTGCTATGCTGTTATTCAGTCGTTTATAATCTATGCTAATCCGGGTGTTTTCCAAGCTTGTACTGATTGCACATTGCAGTACCGATACGATAGTAAACTGTAGTAAGCTCGCCTGAATAATAGGCTTTGTGCTACTTACATCCGTAGAAACATCTATATTCAGTTGTTTTTGCTGAATAGTAGGTAATGCCGATTTAATTGCATCAGCCACGGCTGTATTGAATGAGGCTTGCTCGTTAGTTTGCATGACTTTACTGTGTTCTAGTTGGCTAACAATTCGAAATGTATTGAGTAGCATGTTGTAGCTCTGGATACCCTGCCCTATGTGATCTTGGTAGTCGTTGTTATCAATTACTTTGATACTCTCTTGTAATTTCATTACGGCATACATTAGTGAGTACTGTGTCTCGTGTGCAAACACACTGCGTTTTGAGTCGAGCTGACGATGGAACTTTATGAGCGCCAATAGTCGTTCATTTTCTTTGCGCATAAGCACATTGTTATGAATTGTTGAAAAGAGTAACTTCATAACAACAACAAACATTATTGCCTGCACTATCAAGTTGAGTGGGTTTATTGGGTGGTGAGCAATCACTAAAAATGCAATATTGTAGGTACTCAAACATACGAGCAAGATAACTGATGGGATGACGAAGAGTCGATTTCTAAAGGTTTCCCCTTTCTTGCCCGGCCAAACGGGCTCGGTGCGGATTTGATGAACT
>CAYUBG010000010.1:860-16161 GCA_964442995.1 uncultured Candidatus Saccharibacteria bacterium
CTTGATCGCTATCGATACGTGTAATGATTTTTTCTACGATCGTATGAAGGTCGTACACAACTGCCTGTAGATTTCCGAGCGTGTGCTGACTACTATTTTGGGCCATCGCTACGCCGCTTTGGATGCTGGCAAATGGAGGCCGTAAAAAATGCGATATTAGCCGTAGAAATGTGGTTTTATCGTTGGCAAGCTGTGTTATAAAGCCAGATTCAGTACGCAGTTGCTCGTTCTGCGCCAATAGCCGCTGAGTACGTATGAGAACTATGAATATTACAATAATTATGCTCAGAAATAGTAAGTATGGCCCAGTATCAATGAGGCTAGATGGTCTCACCGATACCATGTTTCGAGCAGATTCTAGTAGTGTTGCTGTGGTGTGAAACAAACCAAGTTGTGTGATTGCCATTGAGTTATTTTGTCACCTTAAGCAGTATTATAGTGAACATGACATTATTGTGCCACTTGGCAGTCGAATAACAGATTGCAAAAAGCAAATTATGCTATAATACACATGAATGAAAAGTGCAGTAATACGGAGATTGGTCTATGGTTCGGTTTGATCTAGTTACGCTAAATGGTACGAAGTTCAGCCAAGAAGTTCACGAGGTCATATTGCCAACTGCCGAAGGTTATATAGCGATATTCCCAAACCACGCACCACTTGTCAGCCTTGCTGTCCCGGGTGTTATAACTGTACGGCAAAAGCCGGGTGATAACGATACTCACTTGCGTCATTTTGCTACGAATGGTGGTGTTATTGAAGTTGGCTCAAACGTGGTCAAAGTGCTAGTAGACGAAGCCGATAATGAAGAAGAGATCAACGAGCAAGAAGTTCAAAAAGCAATCGATGCAGCTCGCAAATTGCGAGCAGAGGCAAAAGATCAGATTAGTTTGGATCACGCGCAGACGCTAGTCGATCGAGAAGCTAGTCGCCTAAAGGTGGCAGAGCTCCGTCGACGAAAGCGTCGATAATTCCTGTTTGTGGCAGTTTATATCTATGCGGTGAAATCACTCAGTTGGCTTGGTATAGCTTTAAGGTCGCCTATTTCTAGGCGACTGCCGTAGCGAACTCTTGTGGTATGACATGCATCTTGGGTACTCCTAAGCCGCGTTGTGTGGCAAGCCCGATAACTATCCCAGAGGCCCGTAAGCAACGTTCATCAAATCGAAATTCTGGTAGTGATTCTGGTAGTAATTTTGCTGCTATAGCAGGAGTGTGGTGGTATGTTGGGTCATCATTGGTTGGCTTTGCTTTGTAGCCAGCCATGTCGAGTACGACGCTAGTCTCGTGAGGGTTGGCATGATGTCCGGCAAGCATAACAAAGGGGGTATGTCGATTTCCACGTGACATGACATGCGCCAAGTGGCCTCTTTGCACGGCTACGTCGCTCCCACCCAAGAGATCCATGACTACCCCTATGCTCTCTTGAGCGATTTGGCTATCTCGGCGATCTTGAAAGGTACCTGTTAATTCGTGAACTTCGTCTAATTGATCGCCAATAATCTTTACATCCGACCCAATGAACATCACTGCCCCAAGGGCAGCATTGAACTTGCAGCCAAGCTCATTGGGATGTTCTGGGTGTGCAAGATTCTCTGGGTGATCCTCTGCTCCTTCGGCACTGTGCTGATGAACAGATGTGCCTTGGCTACTATAGGCACCATGAGCAATGTCTGCAGCGAGATCAACAAAAGCATTAACCCCGTAGTCACGCAGTATGCGTCGAACTGGTGCCTCGCCATGCATCATTACCAGCGATGTCAGCGTCGCCACTGCTAAGCCGCTGGCACCCCCGAAATAGCGCCCTGGTACCATTTCGCCATGACTCATCTGGTATGGTTGTGTTGGCTCACGATCGTCACCACAGTAAATATGCTCAATTTGTGTGTCGGCTATGGGCTCGTATAGGCCGTTTTCTTGTCGTTTTCGGAACGCACTTAAGTCAATGACGTCTGTCTGAACTTCTGACATTTCACCTCTAAATTTGTATATATTTGTGGACCAAAGCAAAATTTTAATCAATCAACTAACAAGTGTCAACACTAGTAATATTATCAAAAAAGTTATATAATATGCGACAACATGAATAGTCATAATGCCCCACATAATCCTGAAGTTGCTGCACGAGAAGCTGTTTTGACACTGTCTTCACCGGCACATTTCGATGGTATGTTTTGGGCGTCGCCCGAAATTCTCCAAAAATGGGCAGATCGCATTAACTCGGTAGAGTTAAGTACCATGTCTATTGGAGCTATTTCGCATGAGGACGAACTAGGTAACTTAAGTGAGCAATTGCTCCAACTTATACGTCCTTCAACACATTTACACGAAGATGTGCTAAAGGCTGGCTTGATGTACGGCGGGGCTGTTGCGGCTGATAGTATTGCCGGCGAACAATGTCAGACACAGCCTGTTCAGTTCTTGCGCACGGTTGAAGAAGTAATAGTCGACAATGCACTATTTGGCACAGGTTTTTTGAAGAGCTGGTATGGCCTGTCAAATATTGTTTTTGAACGTCAAGGTTTGCAGGCTCCCCAGGCTGAGGAAAAAATTGATGATGTAGAGGGCGAAAAACCACAAAAATACGGAACATTAGTAACAAAGCATAATGGCGAAGTTATTGAAGCGATTAAGTTCCCAATTGGCGATAAAACCGAGAAGATTGATCAAGATGACCAACCAGAAGATGACGATAATGATGCCGAAGAATTTGATCTTCCAGAAGTTTCGATGGCGGCCATAAACGTTGCCTTTATGCAGATACGACAGCTAGAGGTTGAGCTGTTTGGGTCGGATATTCTAGCTTCGACTTTTGGCGTCGTGCAAGATCATATGGCTAATCAGGCATTTAGAAATACTCAATCCGCAGAGCCTCATATACGAGCCAATATTGCTAGCGATGCTCAGCTGCTCTTTTATGTCGGTGCATTATGCGGGGCGATAAAAAAGTATCTTGACGAAGGTTCACTGCCTAAGCCGCCCACAACAATTGAGCTACATCGCGGTATTAATGATGCCGAAACTGTCTATAGCGCAGTTGTTGAGTATGAAGCCAGCGACAATATATCCGACATTGTCCGTTATGACTTGGAGCATAAGTATGCGTTTAGCACTGCCCAAAACGTGGTGGGTGGAGGTGGCAGAAAAGCTCAGCGTGCCATCCTGGTGTATCCCAATGGGTTGCAGATGGGCCCAAACAAATTCCAGATACCTGGCCTGGGGCTGCAAATGCCTTGGCAATCATTATCGTATAAAGATGTTGATCACTGCGTGTTTCAGCAGGTTGACCCAGAAACGAAAGAACAACGATTCAAGGTGTTGCCGGCAAATAAGAAGACTTGGGATGAGTATTTGACCCCAACAGACCTGTACAAACAACAAAGTGAGTGGCGTTTATGCACGGTCATCTCAGATAAAGATTTAGCTATTAGTCGTATAGACATTGCACACCCAAACGCGGTTGCACTTGATACTTTTATCTGCGAACAGATAGGCAAAAAGCCTGGATCGTTGCGTTATGCAAATGAGCTACAATTCTACGAAATCATGGGCGTACCTCGTGCGGCACGCAAATTGAGTAGATTTGCCACAGTTGCGGCCGTTGGTTTTCCGATATTTAATGAGGCCATTGATAGGCTAGAAGGCCGTGGGAATTTGCCTGCCACAGCCGCAGCTATGCTTATTGGCGGTATATTAACCACAGGTCTTCGTCGATTTTCACGAGGCACGCAACCCAACTACGATACGATTACATATGTTGCAGATGCACCAGGCGAAACACCTCTCGAAGAAACAGATTGAAAATAATTTGCCAGTTTATTAATGAGCTGATACCATAAATTCTTGTCTATGGCAAAAAATACTATTACCACCGAGCAGGTGCGGCAGACGGGAGTGTCAAAAGGTACACAGCACACTAGTAAGTCGAATATCGCACAAACCGAAAACGTACTTCTAATTGATATGGGTCGGATCAGCGATCTCAAATGGCCCGGTCCCGTGTCTGCAGAAACAGTTATCGAAAAATCTCATGTTACAAAAGAGCGTATTAATGAGGCAACCAAGCGCATCAACGAATTCTATGTGTATGCATCGCATGACGCTCCGACCCGTTGTATTGATGGTCGACAAGATCCAAAGCTGAACCCGCATAAATTAGGTCCACAAGTTCCCGGCGGTGCTGCTGGTGCGGCAATCGCATACCGACTGGGCGTCGACAAGGATGATCTCACCCGAGGAACTTTCTTGAATGATGCCGAAACGATGTTAAGTAACTTCCTTAGGCTCGGCTTCCCTCTTGGCGGCCATCGTGATGAGCATTCTTTGGGCAAGCACACCGCAGGTTGTGGTGCTATCGATTCAATGGATGTCATGATCGCTACCATGACCGACCCTAAGCTTGTTGACGACCACAAGCGTGTGGTCAAGTTACTAATGGGACCACAATTTAATCGCGATAACTATCTACGCGTCATGGGTGCGGCGGTCCTTATAAACGGACGATCAAAAGATTACTTTCGTGGTCGTGAGGCAGTGATAGACATGATCGAGAAAAAGTCGCCAGGCGGGATTTCAACCCTTAAGGGTGATCATAATGAGTGTATTGTTGTAGTTAATCTTGTGCCGAATACGACGCTCGATTCCAATATGTTCTCTGATAGTTTTAAAGGAATGCAGGCTTTTGGGTATGATATTTGGCGTTCACTTGAAATGGCTCAGCGCATTATGCCACGACCCGATGATGCTGTGGATCGTGAACGTTTCGTGATGGCACGTGTCATGAGTACAGTCGCTACCTTAATGGCTCTTACTGATGGCTCACAGCGTTTGATTGTTCGCATGCCAGCCGACTACAGATACCAATAGTAGTAAATACTACTGCACCTGATATTTGCATATTGCGCTCAAAAGTATTATCGTTCTAGATAGTACTACTTAAGGAGGGTTCTTATGTTTAGCAGAGAAAAAATCGCCGCATTGGTGGCGGAGTTTTTGGGTACCGCAACGCTTGTTGTTGCTGTGTATTCTATGGCAGCGCGGACTTCATTTCCGCTATTCGCCGGCTTGGCAGCGGGTCTAACAGTTGGGCTTATGACTTTGGTGGTGGGCGCCTTTTCTGGTGCTCAATTAAATCCAGCGGTAACGTTGGGCCTTTGGTCTGCCCGTAAAAACAAAACGTTAACAAGTATCGTGTATATTGCTGCTCAAATGTTGGGTGGCTTGGCGGCCTGGGCTTTGCTCAAGTACTTCCTCGGCCATAACCTAGATAATCTTGCGGGTCAAAAATTTGAATGGAAGGTATTTATCGCTGAAGCGGTAGGTGCTGCAGTGTTCTTGTTTGGTGTAACATCTGCCGTATATCAGAAGTACGAAGGTGGCAAACTTGCGTTTGCAGTTGGTACCTCGCTCACAATTGGTATTTTGGTTGCATCTATGGCATCAAATGGTGTGCTCAACCCAGCTGTTGCCGTAGGATTACAGTCATGGAACTGGGCATATGCTACCGGTCCATTGGTAGGTGCCGTAATCGGTGCCAATCTCTATAGCTTGCTGTTTGCGGCTGACTATCCAGCAATTCGAATTGTGGCTGCTAGCGCAAAGCCAAAGAAGCCAGCTGTGAAGGCTGCTAAAGCTAGTGCCAAAAAATCAACTCGTGCTGCAGCCAAAAAACGTCGCTAGTTACACACTCCTAAACAAACATACGATAGTAAAAGCCCTTCTTATTGAGGGGCTTTTACTATACTTCGTTTAGAAGATCGTTTTCAAATGCTTGGATTCCAGCAAAATCAGAGCTGTACTGCGAGGTGTTTGGTAAATCAAGATTCTTTATCTTGCGCCAGATACGTTCGGTTAACATGCGAACACGAGCTATATCTTCGGGTGTAGGCTGATATTCGCGGATAAGCTCGCTTGGCTTGCTGGCTTCTAGGTACCACATTTGTCCAACAATTTGCTGTGCTTTGCTAAACCTGTGACTCTCTTTGATTAATAGTGCGTAAAAAGTCAATTGTGTTGTATGACGCCAAGCTTTGATTTGCTGATCGGCTGCGCGGGTTGAAAAACTGCTCAAGGGCTTGCCAGTTTTATAGTCGATAATTATGACTTGGTCTTTACGGGTGTCGATTCTATCTATTGTGCCTTTTATGATCGCATTGTCTAGATGTATGTCTGATATGTTTTGCTCAGGAAGTCCGCCTTTTGTAAGAAAGAATGTTTCACTCTCCATGAGCTTACGAAGTAGGTTGTTGCCATGCTGCAGATAACGCCTGAGCTCGTGTGCGTCGAGCGTTTGTTTTTTAAGTGACTTTTCAAACTGTGCAATGACACTGTTGGCCGAAAGCTTACCTTGGTTGGTAAATAGTTGTGCTTGTTCGAGTGCATAGTGAATGGCCGTCCCAAAAGCCATGTTTGCGCTCGTTGCTTGCGGCAAGCGTAGTATATGTCGTTCGAAAAAGTAGTCTGGTCCACCCTGGCTAATGTCCAGGAAGTCCAGTAATCCGCTGGCGCTCATGCGAAACGAATCTAGAGTAGGCTGTAGCAGCCGACGTTGGTCGTTCTGGTTCAGCTGTGGCCATGAAAGGCTTTGTTGTAGTACGGTTTGCGCCTTTGGTAGTTTATCCGGACTGATGTTTTTGAAGGTCAAAACCTGGCTGACAAGTGGAGAGTTCAGTACTTCTTTGTTGGTGTTGTCTTGAGCGTATGAGCAAAGTTGTAATGTTCGTTTGGCACGAGTAATCGCAACAAACATCAATCGTGCATAATCGTCAATATCATCACCAGTGGGTTGTAACGGTAAGTTTGCGGGTGCTTTTCGACCCTGACGGCTTGGTCGCCAATTACTATCGATAGTGTCGATGATGTATACCGTATCAAATTCCAGGCCTTTAGCCTTGTGTACGGTGAGTAATTGAACGGCGTTATCGCCTGTTACAAAAATTGATTCGTCGGCAATAATCTGATTAGTTTCTTTTGATACACGTATGAAATTAACAAAGTCATCGAGACTAGCATTGGCCGACGAAAATTCAAAAACTAACTGATTTAACAATCGAAGCGCCGATAGCCCCCGTATATAATCACTGTCTAACTCGTCTGATGTTTCGGCGAAATAATTATGTATGGGGCTGGTGAAGTGCTCCCCTGCTCGCAACCCAAGTAGTATCTCTATGGTAACCGACAATGGCTGGTTATCGTAGTCGTGAGCGAGTTGCATGAGCCATTGGCTAAAATATCGTAACGATGAAATAGCCTGGATACTCTGGAGCCAGTCGGGTTTGTTGCGGTTGGCGACTGCTAGATCCCATAAAGCTAAGGGTGGTACTCGCCATGCTGGATGACGTAGTAGATTAGCCAAGAGCTCGTTGACAAGAGGTTTATCGCCAGACTTAATTGCTAATAATAACCTGGACAATGTATAAATTTGGGCAACAAGAGAATGGTCTAAGATATTATTTTGTTGCTCGTAGTGTATTGGGATGTTGAGTGCATGTAGCTGAGACGCAAGTCGGCGTAGACTATCGTGCGATCGGGCCAATACGCCTATGTCTGTATTGCCGCTCTTGTATGCAACAGCAATTTTATTGGCGATGTCTGTCAGTTCGTAGTCTTGGTTCGGGTACAAAAAACCTTCGATATTGCCAATTTCTTTTGGTGTGTAGTTGGAGTGCAGATGTTTATTTATGCTCGGATCTCTATTTACTAAGCGATCTGAAACTGTGCTAATTACCGCTTCGGCGGATTCTAGGATTTGCTTGGTCGAACGATAATTTTCTGTTAGAACTATAAGCTTCGCATTCGGGTAGCTAGTTTTGAATGAGAGCATATTATTTAGCTCGGCCCCGTTGAATTTGTAGATCGATTGGTCATCATCACCTACGGCCATGATGTTTGGGTTGCCGTCTGCCTGGTGGTGATCGGCGATTAGATGCGCCAGTTGTAATTGTGCTGCGTTGGTGTCTTGGAATTCATCGATCAGCACATATAGAAAGTTTTCTTGTACATCTGCGCGCATATTTGGTTGATTTTGCAATTGACTAATGACTTCGACGATCATGTCAGAGTAATCATAAAAGCCTCTGCTATGTAATTCGTTGCGATACAGCTCATAAACATCTGCCAGTGCGAGCCACCAGCCGTTACGTTCGCGTTCTTTGTACATAGCTTTTTTACTATCAATAGTTTGTATAAAGCGCTGCTTCCATACTCCGACATGCTTGGTTTTGTTGGTCCCTTCGTCTTGTAGCTTGGCGAATGCAAATGAATCAATAATCACATCACCTAGGTCTAACAACGGTTGCAGGCTTACATCAATACCTTGTCTAGGCAACGTAGTTAATTGTTCATGAAGGTCGTTAATTCGTTTGTAGCTTAACGGTTTGTCGAGTAGACGCAAAAGTTCTGGCTCGATAAGGTCTATATACGCAATGTTGGCCAAAATAAGTGCGCGGAGTTTCTCCGGTGTTAAGCCGGCTTCCTTCGCTAGACGTAATCCGTTTTGGACATCTTTGCCAGCAGTAAACTTACCGGCAAATTTGAGCGCCAGGGGGTTATCGAGTGGCAAGCGACTGAGGATTGTTTGAATAATATCAAGCTGCACAACGTCTGGTGCTGAAGAAAGGCGTGCACCGTTCCAAAAATAGTCAGGGTAGGAATTCATGAGTTCGGCGGCAAAACTGTGAAATGTCTTTACGTTAACAGCTTGTGCCTTGCCGTCTGTAAGCTGTAGAATACGCTCCCGCATGTTAATTGCTGCTTTGTTGGTAAAGGTTAGGCATAAAATATTGTTTGCATTAGTATCGGTCTGCCGCAGTATATTGGCAACACGCATACTGAGTAATTGGGTCTTGCCCGTTCCTGGACCAGCGATTACCAGTAGAGGGCCGTCTATTGTGTCGACGGCTTGGCGTTGTGCTGTATTGAGTTTATTGTATGCCTCGCTGAATCGCATGCACTCATTGTACCGTCGAACTGGTTAGTCGTCATAATGATTACGCTTTGTGGTGTAAAATGGACTGTATGAAGATACGCACTGTACGTGCACGACAGATATTAGATTCTCGTGGTAATCCGACTATAGAAGTCGATATTGAGCTCGTAGATGGCAGTATCGGTAGAGCTGCCGTTCCAAGCGGAGCGTCTACCGGTGAACACGAGGCACTAGAAAAACGAGACGGCGGTGCTGCGTTTGCTGGTTTGGGTGTTATGGATGCTGTTCGAATTGTCGAAAAAAAGATCGCTCCAGTCGTTGTAGGTATAGAGGCCGATAATCAGCAAGCGATTGATCAACAGCTGTTGCATTTAGATGGGACTACCAATAAACAAAACATAGGTGCAAACGCAATGCTTGCTGTTTCGTTGGCGGTCGCAAAAGCCGCTTCTGTAAGCTTGGATGTGCCCTTGTACGTGTATTTACAAAAGTTTTTTCCCGATCAGCAGCCTAGCCTCCCAGTGCCTATGTGTAATGTCATAAATGGTGGCGCACATGCAAAAGACTCGTCCGATATTCAGGAATATATGTTGGTACCACACGGGGCTAAAAATTTTAACGATGCTTTACGAATGCTTGCCGAAATATACCATCAACTTAAAACTCAGTTAACCGAAAATAACCTTTCAACCCTTGTGGGTGATGAGGGTGGATTTGCTCCAACGGTACCAAATAACCACTCTGCACTAACACTTTTAATGACAGCAATTCAGGCAGCGGGCTATAAACCAGGCCACGATGTTAGTATCGCTTTGGATGTAGCATCGAGTGAGCTATACGACAAAACGACCAATATGTACGATTTCAGATGTGACGGTACGCAGCGAAACAAAACACAAATGCTTGCATGGTACCGCGAGTTATTTGCTGCTTATCCAATCGTCTCTATTGAAGACGGTCTCCATCAAGACGACTGGGGCGGCTGGAAGGACCTTGTTGATGATTTTGGTCGCAATCGACTGATCGTGGGCGACGATCTGCTGGTCACAAACGTCGAGCGTGTAAAGAAAGCGATACAACATAAGGCAGCGACAGCTGTTCTTATTAAACCAAATCAAGTCGGCACCCTGACCGAGACCCTTGCTGCTATGCACGAAGCGTTTAGTAATGGGCTGCAATGTATTATTTCGCATCGTTCCGGAGAAACCGAAGATACATTCATTGCGCATTTGGCCGTTGCAAGTGGTTGCGGATTTATAAAAATCGGGTCTGTAGCGCGGGGCGAACGAACGGCAAAATATAACGAACTTATTCGTATAGCAGAAACGCTGCCAAACCGGCAGTTTCGAAATTATTTTGCACACAAATAATAACGCTTATGGCATACTAAGTGTGTATGACAAAAATCTACGTATATGATGTTACTGATGCAGATCATCAACAACTAAAAAAGCTTTTTGATACAAAAAAATACGAAGTAGTCTTTAGCAAAGACCCATTGTCTCTGAACACCGTAAAAAAAGATGCAGAAGTAGTGTCGGTATTTTTGACTAGTACCATCTCTGACGAAATTATTCGTTCTATGCCGCACTTGCGTTTGATAGCTTGCCGTTCGACCGGGTTTAATAACGTCGACTTAAACGCTGCTCACGAGCGCGACATAACAGTAGTAAATGTGCCCACCTACGGTGAGCATACTGTTGCTGAGTATGCGTTTGGTTTACTGCTGATGCTCACACGCAAGTTGCGCGAGGTGGTCAGTGCGACGCAGCAGGGGGTATCTGGCCATGAGCCATACATGGGCACGGATCTTGCCGGAAAAACGCTGGGCGTTGTTGGTGCGGGCCACATAGGTCAGCGCATGTTGCAGATTGGTAAGGGCCTAGACATGACGTTACTTGCATATGACCCAAAGCCTCAAGCAGAAATTGCACATCAGATTGGATTCCGGTATGTCGAACTTATGGAGTTATTGCAATCCTCAGACGTCGTAAGCTTGCATGTCCCGTTAATGGCTGACAATCAGCATTTGATCGATAAAGCCCAGCTTGCTGTAATGAAGCCAGGTGCGATATTGGTTAATACCGCGCGAGGTGAATTGGTAGACACGGATGCGCTTATCGATGTCTTACAAAGCGGTAAGCTAGGAGGGGCGGCACTGGATGTTATTGAAGGCGAGAAGGCACTTTCCGTGCACGAAGAGCTTGCGTTACTACGTGCTCATCTAGTCCCGCAGGACCAACTGCGCAAGGCCCTAGATATTGATATTCTCCAGAAATTACCAAATGTAGTTTTAACAAACCATAACGCTTTTAATACTGTTGAAGCCATTGAACGAATCAATGTCGCAACGGCCGATAATATTTCGCGCTATTTGAGAGGTAAACCACAAAATATCGTTCGTCCACCAACTGTAAATCACGGGAAACTAGTCATTGTTCGTCATGGAGAATCTGAATGGAATGCGCTTGGTGTATGGACAGGGTCGCGTGATGTACATCTTTCAGAAAAAGGCTTTCATGACGCAGCATTACTAGGTCAGGCATTGCAGGATGTTCGATTTGATGTAGCATATGCATCGGAACAAATACGTTCACTAGAAACATTGGAGGGCATTTTGGACGCATCTCAGCAGTTTGATGTGCCAATTGTTCGTAGTAAGGCACTGAACGAACGCGATTATGGTGACTATACTGGCAAAAATAAGTGGCAGGTTAAAAAGGAGTTGGGCGAAGAAATATTCGAGCATCTTCGTCGGGACTGGGATTATCCGGTGCCAAACGGAGAAACTCTACGCATGGTGTACGAACGAGCTGTCCCCTACTATCTTGATGCGATCGTCCCGCAGTTATTGGCGGGGAAAACTGTTCTGGTTGTATCGCATGGTAATGCGATTCGGGCATTGATGAAGTATATAGAATCAGTGCGTGATGACGATATTGCCAGCGTTGAAATGTTACTAGGAGACATAATTACGTATGATGTTGACGAGCAAGGTCGTATGACCAAGAAGATTCACGAGTCGATCGAAGACAAGGCCGCCTAATCTCCTTCAGGCTTGCCTATATGGTCGAATGGGACCATTATATATACAAGGAGTGGATAATGACTTCATCACATAGAGATCGAGTATGGCAGGAGTTGCGTCAGAGTGGCGCTACTTCGTATGGTTTGCTTAAGTTAGAATCACGTGCGCTCCACAAGATAATTCGTGAGGACGAGTCGGTTCGTGCAGCAGTATATGGTCGCTACACGGGAGGCACTGCTATGTTGGTGGCGACGGATCATCGAATTATATTCTTCGATAAAAAGCTGCTTTTTTCGAAAGCTGACGAAGTTCGCTATGAGATGGTTTCCGGTATTGAGAATGATACTCAAAGCCTGTTTTCTGCGATAAATCTTCATACGCGAATCAAGGACTACAAGCTGCGTTTTGTAAACCCGGCTTGTGCGGCAAGGTTTGTAGCTTATATTGAGCAACGACGCATTGAGCAGCTCGAGCAACAAGGTTCAATGATACAACGGGGAGCAGACCAAAAACTGTCGTTGCCATATGCGTCGCGAGTTGAAGCTATTGATCATAACAGCGAACTATTTACCTTGCCCGAAGAAGTCTTCGACTTTCTACGTAATCACCAACTTGCCGTACTCTCTACCATAGATCGTTCTAACAGAGTTGACGGTGCAACGGTGTACTATACGCTTGACCGACAAGGGCTTTTGTATGTCACGACCAAGTCGGAAACGCATAAGGCTCACAACATGCTCGGTGATAAACGCGTTGCTCTGACAGTGTTTGATGAGCCTTCGCTCAAGACAGTGCAGCTACAGGGCAATGCCTTCATAGAAACCAACCAAACCATGAAGCGGGCTGTTTTTGAGCGGATTATGAGGCCAAAAAACTACAAAAGCGGAAAGCGCTTGCCGCCCGTCGCCGATTTGGACGAAGGTTCGTTCATGGTTTTTCGCATCGAACCAACGACAGCGCGATATACGGATTTCTCGATTCCTCGCAAGTGATGTAAAAAAATACTTGCCGACTTTATATAGAAAGACTATGCTTGAACTATAACTTAAGGAGGATCGCATGAGCGAACAACTTGCTGGTTTAGAGAAGCAGCTTAACGACGTATTTGTAAAAAAAGCACCTTATCAACTCCCTGAAAAAGCAAAAAAATGGATTGTAGAGTACAGCCCAATCATTGGTGTTGTGTTTGGTATTCTTGGTCTTCTCGCGGCCTTTGGGCTTTGGAATGCAGCGCATGTCACAAATAGTTTAGTTGATTACAGTAATGCGCTTTCAAAGGCCTATGGTAACGGGCAAACTGTCAGTAAACTAGGAGTCTCATTCTACTTGGCTTTTGTGGCTCTGCTTGCAACATCGATTATTCCCATAGTCGCCTACCCTGGCCTCAAGGCACGTAGTAAGGCAAAGGGTTGGAACTTATTGTTCATAAGTGCACTTGTAAGTTTGGCTTACGGCATTTTAAATGCGTTCTACCAAGGCAGCGTCATGAGCCTACTAAGCACCTTGCTTGGCTCGGCAATCGGCCTGTATATTTTGTTCCAGATTCGCGAGTTTTATAATGGTAAAAAATCAAAGCAAGAATCAAAGAAATAAAATCGAAATAGACAACTGAAAAAGACGCCAATTATGGCGTCTTTTTTTGGATGATTGCTTTCTGGCAAATCAGGCAGCTTTCTTCTAGGTCGTTCCTGTGCTGCCATAATTGCCATGCTCGCGGGTAGCCCATTACATAGGCATAGCCAACAACATCTAAGGCCTGTCGTAAGAACGAAGCAAATTTGCCAGAAAGTATCAGCTTTTTCCATTGCAGAAGAGCCCAGCCATCTCCAACTGGTATGATTGTGAGTGGAAACACAGGCTTATATGGCTTAACACGCTTCCCTTCCAGTTCACGGCGAATAACTTTTGCGGCGTAACGTGCATTGTGTACGGCCGTTAAGGCGAGTCCACTATATGGTGTAGCTGCATTATCGCCGAGTACAAAAACATGCTTATCGACACGCAAGTTTCCATCTACGATTACTCGTTTCTTTTCATTTAGCACAAACTCATCTGGGTTAGTGAAAAAGAATGGATTATTGCTAACACCAGCCGTCCAGATGACAGTCTTGGTAGGTAGAGTCCGCTTTCCGATGATAATGGTATTTTTGTTTTCTTTTTTAACTTGTTGCTGTGTCATGACTCGAACGCCCAGTAGTGAAAGTCGTTTACGAACAATTTTGCCCGCCCGTCTTGGCATGGCGGGCAGTACGAATGGCGATGCTTCTACTAGCTCTACGTTGATGCGTGGCCTTTTAAGCTTATGGTACCGAGCAATCTCTTTTAGATAACCTACGAGTGCTGCCGATAGCTCCACGCCCGTTGGTCCTGCTCCTACTACTACGTAATTTTTATCGAGCACACCATCTTTCATTACTTCTTTATGGAAATGTTTTCGAAGCTTATCTAATCCGTCGGACGATTTTATGGTGTAGGAGTATTGCTCCAGGCCTTCTATGCCAAAGTAGCTCGTGACCATACCCAGACCAATGACACAGTAGTCATACGTAAACTTTGCGCCGGATTTTGTCGTGACAAACTGGTTCTTTCGATTAATGGAAGCCACATCATCGTATATGATCGTCAAATTAGGATACACTCCAAGTAATGCCTCGATAGGAATGTATGCACCGTCTTTTCTATAGCCTGTTGCGGCACGCCACACTGTTGCGCCGTAGCGAAATGTTGGTGAGCTAGTAATCAGGGTAATTTCGAGATCTGGCTGGTAGCGTAGTTGTCTGAGTAGTGTTACGCCAGCAAAGCCGCTTCCCAATACCAGTAGCTTGGTTTTTTGACTCATCATGTATAGTCTAGCGCCTCCAAACGGAACACGCTAGTGCTTATTGTTAGATGTTCGGATAACTGACCAAAGCATTGCAGCAACGATGAACAGAACAGCAACGTAGAAGCCACTCTCGCCGTATATTTCTAGTTTGTAGCCTTCGTTAAAGTGGAGTCCGAAATATGTCACTACGGCAGTAAGGTAGCTGGCAATACTCAGTAATGCAGTCGTGATCAGCGCACTTTGGCTGCGTAATACTGTCGCCAGACACATTGGAATGACGTATAGAATAACACCTCTGCTAGCCATCCCACGTTGAATGTAGATATTGAAAGATGCAAAAGCGATATCGGCTATAATCAACATCCAGACCACGAATCTATCTGTTTCAGGTTTAGCAAGACGACTCCGCGCAATAAACCATGTGATAGCACTAGCTACAAGTAGTACGCAGACTGAAATCCATCGCATTAGTACAATATCGGCTGTTATAAGATGGCCTGCATCAAACGCAATGAGCTGGAT
>CAYUBG010000011.1:0-15506 GCA_964442995.1 uncultured Candidatus Saccharibacteria bacterium
TCGAACAGCTTATTCAGCTGAGGCCACGGAGAATAGTGGTAGTCACTGACCAAAACTCAAAAAACGGAACTGGATATGTTGACTTAGCAAAAGAACGAGCCCCGGACGATGTCGCCGTATATGCTGTTGCAACTGTCGAAGAAGCAAGAGAGTTAGGGGTTATTAGCGAGTTAACGGGTATAACTGCTAGTGCTTCAACACCCGACGAAGTGACGCTTGGTGTTGCGCAAGAGCTTGGTTTACGTGAGCCACCAGTAATACACAGGCCTACGTTCAATTTACGTCATGCTAAACCGGGTGTAGTGGCAAGTATGATTACAAAACATATAGAAAGGATAAACACTAAATGATCGATCCAAACAAAGACCTAATAGTCTATGTTAATAAAGATGGTACTCCCACGGGTGAGGTAGCGCCAAAGCTGGAAGCGCACACTGCGCATACTAGATTGCATTCCGCATTCTCCTGCTATATTTTTAATGATCGAGGGCAGCTACTTGTAACACAACGTGCTTTAAGCAAAAAAGTATGGCCGGGAGTTTGGACGAATTCAGTATGTGGTCACCCAGCCCCAGAAGAGAGTCGTGAAGATGCAGTCCTCAGGCGAACGAGCTACGAGCTGGGTGCAACAATCAAAGACCTCACCGTGCTGCTACCTACATATTCATACACTACTCCTCCATTTAATGGGATTATCGAAAACGAATTTTGCCCGGTGTACGCCGCCCGTATCGCTAGTGGCCCCGATAGTAATCCCGAAGAAGTTGAAGCCTACGAATGGATGGATTGGGGTGATTTTGTCGCCCAGGCTCAAGGTGATTTGGAAGATAAATGGAGTTACTGGTGCAAGGATCAGCTTAAGCAGCTCTCAAGGGTTCCAGAACTGCAAGAGTTTATACAAACATAGAACATTGCAATTACTTTCAATATAGTCTGGCGGTGGTAGTATATTCCTATATGGCGGCAGTATTTACAGACGTGAACGACGAACGGCTAGTTGCGCTATTGCAGCGGGGCAGAGTTGGTGTGTTACCGACAGATACTTTGTATGGTCTTGTTTGTATAGCCACCCAAGAGAACGCTGTAGAACAGCTGTACCGTCTAAAGAACCGCGAAAAAAAGCCCGGAACAGTTGTGGCTGCGAATATTGATCAACTAGTAAATTTAGGTCTCAAACGACGATATTTAACCCCCATGGATGATTATTGGCCGGGCCCAATTAGTGTTGTCGTGCCAACAATTGATTCCAAAACAAATTATCTACGCCAAGGAGCTAATGGTCTTGCGGTTCGTGTTGTTGCCGACCCGCGCTTAAAGACGCTGTTGCTGCAAACCGGTCCCCTAATGACGAGCAGTGCAAATCAACCTGGCGAGCCGCCAGCAGCAACAATCGAGGAAGCAATGACTTATTTTGGCGATGATGTTGCATTTTATGTGGATGGCGGTAATCTACGGGGGCGCAAGCCATCTACGCTCATTCGGGTGGTGGATGACGCAATCGAAGTATTGCGCCAAGGAGCTGGTACAATACAATCATGACATTCAATGACTACCAAAAACTAGCATTAACTACCGCGTACACGGACCCAAAATACAAAGATACTCTTATGGACAAAACAATTTGGGCCATGGGTGTGGCCGGTGAAGCAGGGGAGGTGGTAGAGAAGTGGAAGAAAATAGTTGCATATAAAGAAGGGCTTGTATCAGATGAGGACAAGGCAGAGCTTGCAAAAGAGCTTGGTGACGTTGTTTGGTACATTGCAGTCATGGCCCATAGTCTAGGCCTTTCTTTTGATGAAATTATGGAAAATAATGTCGAGAAGCTAAAATCACGCAAAGCGCGTGGGGTCATAAAAGGGCAAGGGGATAATAGATGAAAAAGGCTAAAAAGCAGTTATTAGTAGTTGACGATGATAATTTAGTGCGAAAAACACTGGCAGACATGCTAGGCAATTCAGATACCACAGTAACCCAGGCGAGCAATGGCCAGGAAGCACTCGATTTAGCAACCCAGCAAAAGTTTGATCTCATTGTTACGGATGTGCATATGCCAGTGATGGACGGCATGGAGTTTATCCGTCAGTTTCGACTAACAGAGAATGGCAAAACTACCCCAGTTATCATCATGACGGCTGATGGTAGCGGATCAATGCTCAACAAGGCACTGGTTGAGGGTGTGAGTGTCTATCTGTCAAAAAGCAGCCAAGAAGCCGAGGATATTGTGCAGCAGATTCGCCTAGCGATGGGACTCAAGCAATAATTCAACTCTGGTCGGGAAGAGAAATATAAACGGTTGTCCCGATGTTGATCTGACTCTCGATCCAAAGCTTACACCCGTTCTGCTCGATTATCAAACGGGTGATCCATAGGCCTAAGCCTGGGCCATAGCTTTGAACTTTTGCGGCATTGGGTGCACGATAATACCCATTCAGTACTTTGTCGATGTCTTCTTTGCCGATGCCAATGCCCGCATCCGCAATGCTTATGATGTGTCTGTGGTTTTCATTCTGATAATCGATCGTTATTTGTGACGTATCGGGACTGTATTTGATTGCATTACTAGCAATGTTTATCAATGCTCGTTTGAGTGCTCCGGGGTCTCCAACGGTCATTGCTTTAGTTGGCCAAGCTTTAGTAAGGTGTATTGTAATATTCTTTTCTTGAGCTGCTAGTTTGAGTGAGATACGGATATCACCCACTAGTGTAGTGAGGTTTAAGGGCACTTTCTGCAGTTTTTTACCCTGTCCACGCTCGAATATCGATAAGTCAAGGATCTCATTTATTGTTGTTAAGGATGATTCGGTGCTGGTATACATGTCTCGAAGCGTCTCTTGTTGTGAGTCGTCTAGGTTTTTCGGTTTTTTGAGCATGTTTTGTATCGCCCATAACATTCCGTTTAGAGGCGAACGCAGCTCATGAGAAGCGATTGACACAAAGCTCTTTTTCATGGCTTCAATATATTGTTCGCGATGACGAACGTGACGTTCGTATAGTAATATCGACACTGGGAGTAACATCATAAGCAAGGGAATTATGGCGTATAGCGCGATTTGCCAGTAGTGTGTTGTAGCGGCACTATCTATGCCAACTACCGCAATCACCCTGCCGTCATCATCCAGTATAGGCGCAAGTGCAGACAACCAGTTGCCCCAACGGTCTTTATATGGCCCCTCAATAATCGGTGCTCCATTTTCGAATGAGTTACGAAATGCAGCCGAAGCCTCTGTGTACAGTTCGCCGGGCGGAGAATAATCCTTACTGTCACTAGGTTCTGAATCTACGTAAAAAAATACCTGCCCGTTACTCTTGCCAGTGAGATACACAAACCGAACATCACCATTCGCCTTACGAATATCGGATAACTTCTTTTTGAGTGTGGTATATGCGACAGATGATGTATCGCTAGAATTGCCTCTGAGTTGTGTGATCTGATCGGTCGGGAGCGAATACGCTACGGTGCGTGTCCGCTTGAGTAGTGAGTCTCGTGTTTGGCTATTGACACGCAAGCCTGCAAAGACCGAGCCAAAAACGCCAACTACTACCAAAACCACGATTACTGCTATTTCGTAGTTTTGGGTTTTTGTTGCCAATGCTCGTAAACGAGAACGAGGTATCATATCACAACTATAGCATAAGGGCTAAGAAAAATTATTTCGGAGCCATTCGTCTAGACTATCGCCACCACCCCCAGCCATGGCTACAACTATGTCGCCATCACCTAGGTGTTTTTGAATTATGTTTTTAAGTTTGTCGTTACGCTCCATTGGGCTGGCAATATTAGGCTCTGCCAGGTGAGCGATTAGATCTGCAGGTGTAAGTACTGTTTGGTGAGGGTCTTCACGCGCCAAATAACTGGGAACCCAGTACACATGTTCGGCCCCAGCAAAACAATCATTGTAATCATCTATCATATAGTGCTGCCGGCGATTGGTCAGTGGTTCGTAGACCACAAATACTTTTTGGTTTTTTTGTGCTGCAAGCTCTAGTGCTGCGCTCATACCGCCACGGATTTTTTCGGGCGTGTGAGCGTAGTCGCTGTATAGATTGGGGGCAATTTGTTCCATCCTTCTCTGCAAACCCGGAAATTTGTCCATTATGTCGAGTAGTTTTGCGACTGGTTGCTTGGTTATTTCGTGTACAGCCTGCACGACTAACCACGCATCTAGTCGGTTGAAACGTCCCAGTAATGACAGCTTGTTAATACTTGGGTGATCTGACTCTAGTATGGCCATACGACTTGTCCCGTGGAGGTTAAGGTAGTCGTAGTCCTCTTGCCATAGTACCGTCCAAGACGATTGCCCAATAAATTCTTTGAATGCCTCTTGATAATCTTCTCGGGTGGGGAATATCTCATGATGATCCCAGCTCACTCCAGTTATTAGTGATAGATGGGGGTCAAACGCCAAAAAATTACGATCAAACTCATCACATTCATATACAAAATATTCGCTCTTTGGATCGAAGCGCCCCATGTCGGCAAAGCTTGTTTTGGCTGGCAAAATGTAACTGAGCGGTTCCTCGAGCTGCGTGAAGAGCCAAACGGTCATGGCGGTAGTAGTAGTTTTGCCGTGGGTGCCCGCAATGGCAATGAGTTTTTGTTTTTTTTCGATGAGTAGTTGGTTGAGTAATTCGTCGCGTTTGCTGCGGTGAATATTATTTTGGTCGGCAAAAACAAATTCTGGGGCGTTAGCGTGCTCCTTTTCTACCGCCGAAGAATACACATACCAGTCTATGGGGCTTGCGTTGTGTACTGCTGCTATCTGCTCAGTGGTTTGGCCGATATAGATATCGGTGATGCCGTGCTTTTTGAGATAAGCAATGTATTGCGAATCTTGCTTATCGCTGCCGCTCACGGTGTGGCCGGCTTGCTGGGCAACCATGGCCAACGGGCCAATGCCGGCGCCACCAATGCCACTAAAGAATATATGCATAATTCCAGTCTAGCATGTTGTCCGATGTGCTTATGGTAAACTACAGATATAGAAAGACATAAACATGCTAAAAAAAGCTATCCATCGTTTGTTGCAAAAGCGCCATCCCTGGCGTGACATAAGTTTTGATGAACTAAGCGAAATATATCTTGCTTCATTGATGCGTAGTGCCTCAATCAGTATGACCGGTATTTTTGTGCCTATATACCTCTATAGACTTCATTATTCCATAACAGCAGTGGCTAGTGTATTTGCTTTTTACTTCACTGCTCGTGTCTGCCTGGACTTGATTACGGCACATACCGTGGCTCGAATTGGGCCAAAGCACACCATGGTCATCGGTCAATTTTTGCAGATTGCATCTTCTGCCATATTCCTGACATTACCTTGGGCTCACTGGCCACTTTGGTTCGTTGGCGCTGTTTGGGGTTCATCAGCGAGCTTTTACTTCATACCATTCCATGTAGATTTTTCTAAAATAAAGCATCGTAACCACGGTGGTAAAGAACTAGGATATGAGCAAATTATGGAAAAAGTTGGTTTTGCTATAGGGCCAATCGTTGGTGGTATTGTGGCAACGGTATTTGGAGCAAAGTATATTTTTCTATTCTCAATAGTAGTATTGATTGCTGGGCTGTGGCCTCTATTTCGGACGGGCGAGCCAGTGCGGATTCGCCAACAGCTTAATTACCGAGATTTGAAGTATTCTCGCATCAAGTCATACTTATTACCATACATTGGGTTAAATATAGAAAACACGCTCTGCTTGATGCTTTGGCCATTGTATTTGGCCGTAATTGTTTTGCCTGGAAGCTCGGTGTATGCAAAAGCAGGTGCTATTGCGTCAATTTCTGTGGTTGCCTCGATCATAACAGCATATGTCGGCGGAAAGAAAATCGATAATCACCAAGGAAGACCCTTATTGCGAGTCAGTGCTGTGATGAACGGTATACTTCATCTTTTTCGGCCGTTTGTTCAAACATACCTAATGGCGTTTGGTGTGAATATTGTGAACGAGACAGTGACCATAGGTTACCGATTACCATTTACGAAAGGTTTTTACGACGCAGCGGACGACCTGCCAGGCTATAGGATAGTGTTTATTAGCAGCATGGAAACTATTGGCTGTTGTGCAAAGGCCACGGCTTGGTGGGTGTTGGTTATGTTGAGTACTATGCTTCCGAACAGACTATTCTTTATTTGTGGTTTTGCAATTGCTGCGTTCGCATCATTCTTGATTGCTACTGAAAAATTCAGAGCACTTGATCCAAAAGGAGCATAATGTAAGCATGGATAGAAAGTTCTTTCGTCACCTTTCACGTACTATTCGGCCAATTAGCCCTTGGCTTTTTCTGGCAGTGGCGGTAGTTAGCGGGATAATTTGTGTGTTTGCTCTACGAAATAATAATCTCACTGCTTTACGATTGCGCGATAAAGTTACTGCAGCAGATCAGGCCAATAAAGATGTAGAGGGTGCATTACGCGAGCTCCGAACATATGTATATTCTCATATGAATACCAGTTTATCTTCTGGCCCAAACGCTATTAAGCCTCCAATTCAGCTCAAATACACCTATGAACGGCTTGTTGCAGAAAAGTTGGCAAAGCAAGGTAGTAGCAGTGATATTTACAATGAGGCTCAGAAGGAGTGCGAAAAACAATATCCAAAGGGTTATTTTGGTGCTGGTCGTATACCCTGTGTAACAAATTATGTAAACACTCACAATAGTGGCAATGCGCCGGCAATAGACATTCCAGATAGCTTGTATAAGTTTGATTTCGTACCCCCCCTGTGGTCTTCAGATCTTGCTGGATGGTCGTTAGTTATTTCGAGTGTGTCATTCGCGCTATTTGTGATCAGGTTTGGCATGGATAAGTGGATCAAGGCCGAGCTACGTGATCTGTAATTGTTAATAATAAGAACAGGGGTGAGAGGTGTTAATTTTACGATTACCTGTTGACACCTTGTTTCACCAGAGGTATCGTAATGATGCTATATAAACTTCAAGAGAGGGAGATCTATCAATGGCTGCTTACAAGCACACAAACTCAAAAGGGGTAACATACTACTTGAACTCAAAGGCTGTCACACTTCGTGGCGGTAAAGAGCAGACAATTTACTACTTTAGTAAAGATGAGCGACCAGAAGGCACCGACCTTCCAGCTGGTTTTTCAGTAAACGAAAACCCACGCAACGGCTTTTTGACCGTTAAGCGCAACAAATAAGTTCAACCTTGAACGATACAAACGGCCCGGGGTTCTCCCCGGGGCCGTTTTTGTTTTAGCCTACCAACAACCCGATAGTAAATCGCTTATGATATTGTATAGGCATGACAGAACAGCCAACTCTTTTTGCTGACGATAAGCACGACGACGTATCGGTTGAGCCGGCCGACTTGGCTGATGTAGCTCGCCGCATTGCCGAAGCGGCTCCAGCTAATCCTTATGCTGCACAAGAGGAGCGCCAAAAAGCCATTGTTGCGGCTCGCGGAGAAGACTTAGCTCGAGAACAAACTGGCCGGAGCGTAATTGTTCCGGATGATGCAGCCGAACGTGTTACACCAGATAGTGTCGCAAAAGCCAATATTGCGAGTATCCGCGAACAGCTTGCCAACAGGGCCTCTAGCCAGAACTGATAAAATGGTAAAAATATGGTATAGTAATACTCTATGCCAGAAGAAATTATACGTCCGTCAACGCAGGAGATACCCGATCAGCTCGGAATGCTCGAACGTCTTGATGTTGTTTCGCGTACCCTTGGTTTTTTACCCACCACCCACGAAGAATTAAACGACATAGTTGGCTTGGTAGCATTTGCAGGAACGGCTGGCAAGTCTGCTCGGCACCTCAACGAGATATTATTGCATCAGCATAAGGCCGAGACTGACGATCCGCAGCAGGCAGTCAGAAGTAAAGTAGCCGAGTTTGAAGGTTTTGCCATGGCAGCCCAAGCAGATTACGATCAGCTCGCTATGCTCCGGGACGAAGTTGCCGAGATGATGAACCCAGTCGTGTTGATTACAGAAGATCTAGAGCGCGAGGAGGGTGATCGGCGAGGTTTGTGGCAACTCGTGCGATATTTAGACCTAAAAACTTTTATTCATACCGCAGGTGAGGAGCGGCCGCTATTCGATCCGTTCAAAAAAGCGACTAGGGAACGAGGCCCAAACGGTGGGCGACGAATCATAGACGTTTACAGCGCAAAGGAGCCAAATGAGTTAGTCACTGAGCATGTCGAGTCTGCCTTACAAACTATTACAGTCAAGCAAGCTCGCCAATTGGTAGATGCAGCTCAAGAGGATCAGCGATTGCGTCGTGAATTTTGGATTGAGCGTTTAGTGGAGTGCAAATCACACATGCTGGCTAAACCGATAGCTGAGCGGGCGTTGAAACACTTAGGGGTAGAAGACAAGTGATTGTTAAAGGCCTACCGAAACCATTTTTTGTACTGGCGCCAATGGATGATGTAACTGACACAGTTTTTCGACAGGTTATTGCAGGTTGCGCTGCGCCGGATCTGTATTTTACAGAGTTCGTTAATGTTGATGGCTTGCAAAGCCCTGGCAGGGAAAAGCTGCTGCCCAAGTTGCAATTCACAGATAAGGAACGGCCAATAATTGCCCAAATATGGGGCAAAAACCCAGAGAATTATTACAAAGCGGCCAAAGACATTGTGGCTATGGGTTTTGATGGCGTTGACATCAATATGGGCTGTCCCGACAAAAACGTTGTAAAGAATGGCTGCTGTAGTGCGTTGATAAATAACAGAGAGCTAACAGGGGAGATTATCGCAGCTGTTAGGGAAGGGGTTGGCGACGACTTCCCCGTTAGTGTTAAAACACGTCTAGGATTTAATGCGGTTGATTTTACATGGCACGAATACTTATTACAGCAAAAACTTAACATGCTAACTATACATGGTCGGACCAAGAAAGAAATGTCTAAAGTTCCAGCCAACTGGGATGCAATTGGTCATATTGCAAGCCTTCGCACTTCCCTTGCCCCTGACATCCTAATCGTTGGAAACGGCGATGTTGAATCTCGTCAGCAAGGACTGGAGCTGGCGCAGAAACATGGGTTGGACGGCATCATGATCGGTAGGGGTGTTTTTCATGACCCATTTGTGTTTGCCGCAAGCAGCCCATGGCAAGACATGACACGCAAACAGCGAATAGATTTATATACTTCACATGTTAAGCTTTTTGCAAAAACCTGGCAGAGTAATGAATGAAAAGTTGTAACACTCAATAAGTTTTGCAAAATTTACATACAGCACTTCCCTGGCGCTAAGGAGTTGCGAGAACGGCTCATGACTGCTCAGTCCGGCCAAGAACTTCTTTCGTTGCTTGCGAACGCATAGCCACTAGCACGGTACAAAAAAGTACTTAACTTATGATTACGCTTAAGCTAAACTAAGTGTAATTGATTGAGGAGGCGACCTGACGGTGCTCTCGTTTGGACAGCAGATAAAACAAAGGCTACCGGCTACGTTAGTAGTTATTGCGCTAGCTTTGTCGCTTGTAGTTTCTATACCATTTGCGCAAAAGGCGCTCGCTTTCTCGGGTGGAACAGGTACGAGTGAAAACCCTTTCCAAATCAGTACTTGTTCACAGCTTTCAGGTATAAATGCTGGTCTCGATGCTTTCTACGAACTTGCTGGGAATATTGATTGCTCGGGCATAGATCCAGGCAGAATTGGTTCGCAATCAGCTCCTTTTACCGGGACATTCAGGGGTAATGGGCACACGATTGCCAATATAACCGTAGTGACATCCGACGATAACATGGGCCTCTTTGGCTATACGAGTAACGCCAAGATCTATAACGTAGTATTGGATAATATTTTCATAGGTGGTGCAAACAACGTGGGCGCACTGATTGGGTATACGTATTACACGACCGTTGCGTATGTGAGCGTTATAAATTCCAGCATAACGGGCACTGGACAATACACGGGAGGAATCGTAGGTTACTTGGGGGGTTCGTCTATCACAAAAAGCTATGTAGATGAAACGACCGTTAGCGGGAACGACCGTGTTGGTGGACTCACTGGGGTAGCAATCGGTCCTTCCACAGTTACAGAAAGCTACATACAGGGAGTTGTAGATGGTGCTACATACGTGGGGGGTGTAACTGGGCAGGCGGGAGCAGGACCGGTTATAATCCAAAACAACTACGCCGATGTAGTTTTTAATGATGCGGGTTCAGATATTGCAGGCTCGGAAGAATTCGGGGCAACCGTAAGCGGCAATTTTATGGCGAGTGCCCCCTATCTTGGTAATAGTACGCAGTCTCCCATGAACAGCTGGGATTTTGTTACGACTTGGATTGTGCGAGACGGTGATTATCCTGGGCTGCGTGGATTCCCTCAGATGTTATGTGATGCTCCTATTTCGACAACAACCACAATGCATGTGGCATGCGAAACTCAGCCAGGTATAGCTGGGGACTCGACCTGGAATATTCAGTATGCATTTGCAGGTTCGTCTAGCTGGGTTTCCTTGCCAGATCAGACAGGTGCAGGATTCGACGCAACCATAAGTAACGTTTTGCCGGGAACTGACTACAGAGTGCGTTTTCGTTTTACTGCGGATGGGTTTACGGGTGCTTGGGGCGCACAGGACATTCTAACCGACGGTAATAGTGATGTTGATGGAGACGGAGTTAGTAACAAAGACGAATCGTTGGCACCGAATGGTGGAGACGCTGACAACGATGCAGTTGATGATTATCAGCAGGCAAACGTAACAAGTCTTTATAGCTTTGTTTCTAGTAGTTATGTGGTCGTAAAGACGAATTGTGACAACAATTTTAATACCCAGATTGGGTTAGAATCGAGCAGCGATAAAGATAGCGCTTACGATTATCCTGCTGGTCTTGTGAGTTTCGTCGGTAGGGGCTGTGGTGTTGGTGCCACGGTAAATGTGAGCGTTTACTTCTTCGGCGATTATGGTTCGGGTTTGGTTGTGCGAAAAAGCAAGGCAGGCACGTACACAACGGTCCCGGGTGTTACGCTACAAAGAACTACAATCGGCGGTAATCAGGTCACCATAGCCTCATATCAGGTCGTTGATGGTGGTCCTCTTGATCAGGATGGTGTCGCTGACGGTAACATTGTAGACCCAGTGGGGCTTGCCGCTGCGGTTACGAGCACTCCCTCAGGTTCTCTGGCAGAAACTGGCGTGCAGTTGATCAGTCCAAGGATACTCGTAGCTATATTTATTACAAGTTTAACCTTACTGGTGTTAATTGTAAGACCAGGCTCAAATAAGAGCGCAGACTAGCCACTAAAAAAGCCAAACCAGTTACTTACCTTTGCCGGTACTTGAGACGCTAAAGTCAATCACAATTTCAAATGGCTGATACTAGTTACCAAAGAAACGCAGACAGGTGATTTACAGTACGGTCTGTTAAAATAGTAAGCTGAATGGAACTAATTTTGGGGGCGGTTATTATATGAACGACAGCAAGTTAAAAGTCAAACCGTTGGCAAAAAAGTCTGCGCAAAAAGGAAAAAAAGTTTTCGATACCATAGCAAAAAAAGTTGGCAAAAAATCAGTATTGGTCCCATTTTTGCTCGTTGCTGTTGCGATTCTTGTGGGTTATGGAATATTCGTTGCTGGAGAGCATCGTGGCGCAAAACGACAAGCTGCGTTGGATGCCAAAAAACGTATACCTAATGCCCCGGCGTCTCGGCCCACACCTAAATTACCTGATGGCCAAGTTCGTAGATCGGTGTACGGCAATGTCACCAAGCTGGCTGGTTCAACGATAGAGGTTAAGGCCAAAACCGGAAATACTGTGTCGACAATTCTGACAAACAAAGATACCCAAGTGTATGGATCTGACGGTAAAAAAGTAGGCGTTGACAGTATAAGGAAGGATCAGTTGGTTATAGTCTCTGGCATTGCCGATAAAGACGGCAAAATAACTGCTCAACGAATTCGCATTCAGAAGTGACCCAACGGACTTATGGTAATAAAATAACCACCATTGGTGGTTATTTTATGGTGGGGGTGGTTGGAATCGAACCAACTACCAAGCGGTTATGAGCCGCCTGCTCTAACCGATGAGCTACACCCCCGCAATCTTCGATTAGACAACAGGGGTGATTATAGCAGATTGTTCGGTAGTTACCCAATACTGAGTTACAGAATTTTAGCGGTGCACCATGTCCATATGAAGGTAGTGCAAGTATCAACCGATACTTTGATTTGTGCAGGAGAGGAAGCGCCATTGTTGTTGCCTACAGCAGTCACTTCGTACGTATAAACTTGCCCTTGTTTTGGCGCAGCCTGGTCGGTGAAGCTTGTACCAGTTGTTGTACCTATAACCTGACTGTTGCGAGATACTCTATAGCCTGTTGCTAATGTACCGTTAGTGTTTGTCCAGTTGAGTGTGAGTAACGTACCAGATGACCAATTCCAGCCTGTAAATGCTGCAGTCAGATTAGCGGGTTTTGTGAGCGTATTACTCTGTACGGTATTGTTTACGCTAACGGCGATAATCTTATCTGTGATATTACCTGCAGTGTCTCGTACCCGTGCACGTATGCTATATGCACCGTTGGCAACTTTTGTAGTGTCCCACGACCAGGTAGAGGGGTTGTTGTTGTCGGTATATTGCCAGACCCAAGTTCCGTTACCGTCATTCAAACCATAGTTGGTGCTTGCAATGCCGCCAGCATCTGATGAACTAATCTTTACCGCGACTACACCTGATACAGCTGCGTTGTTTGCAGGGCTGGCGCTAATAACTGTTGGTGGTGTTGTGTCAGCCGTAGTGGTGGTACCACCCCCAGATGAGGTTCCGCCGGTAGATCCAGTGTTCGTCCCCGTACCAAGATCGGCGATTCGTTGTACCCGAGGGTCATTTTTAAGAATATCCTGAAAAGTGGTTAGCTGACCACCAAACATTTCCCATCCTCCTGAAGCGCTGTTCAGGTTAGAATCAAAGTAGCTGTAAGCAAGTAGGTCATTGTTATTGTTGGAGCTCCAGCTCCAGAAGTCTCGCATTTTTTGACCCGCTACAGCATCAGTCCCACGTATTCCCCATTCACCAATGGCCATAGGTATATTTTTGCTCTGAGCAAAAGCGACATAGTTCTTCCAAGCGGTTGCGTCGTAGATAATCGATGAAGTTGATTCATTATAGTGGTCTACGCCCAAAGCATCCCAGACGCCGGCGACCCAGTAATCGGATGGATTACGGCCTGATCGACTGTCCCATGTCCAGCTCATGAGTGTGGGGAGGAAAGCTATATGCTTTGTACCTAGGGCGTTCATTCGATCACGTACATGCTTTTGCATCGCACGCCAGTCAGCTGCAGTTCCGTCGCAAGAAATGGGTGAGGTTTTTTCGCATTTTTCTCGACCAGTTCCACTATTAGTATTATCTTCGGGTTCATGATAAAACGTTAACCATACAGGACCGCCTGTAGCGTCTATCTTTTTAAGTAAATCATCAAGTGCCGCATCGTGTTGGCCAGAAGCAACCTCGGACCACTTAGGGGTTTTGGTTGAAACGTATGGCAAACGGTTTTTCGAGAGATCTGCCTTAATAGTCGTTATCATACTAGTACGATTGTTATCCCAGCCCCAGAAAGTACGTCGCACAGATAGTGATTTACCAGTTGGGCCTTCGTGACGGATAGGATCACCGTTCCCGTTAATTCCCGCTCCCCAGTACCTCTTGCCAGATATGCGTGGGTTTGGATCTCCGGGAAATCTTTGAGCAGCGTTGTTGTTTGGACTTGGTGCCGGCGTAGCTGCGTGTCCAGCAACTAATAAAACGGTACCAACAATAATTAGTACGGCTACAATAATGAGCTGACGAAAACTAATGACTCGACTGATCAAACTAGTATTATTAACTGAACGCTTTGCAGCTCGATTGTTTGTTTTTTTTATTTGTTTTGCCATGGTTGCCTTTTTATTTTTGGATATATGTTTGTAACGTATCAAAAAACTTATGTTTTTGTCAATTGATTTTTCATTGTTAGGTAGCCGGACTAGACAGTTGCTACAATATGCACATGCAATTCGATAAACTGCGTCAATTAACTAAGCATCCATATATGCGGCTACTTTCTGATTCACGTTCGTTAGGGTTGCTAGCATTCGGTGTTGTTGCACTATTAGTGACTTGGAGTGGTGTAAAGGCGGTACAAACCAATTATGATTTGCAAAAACAAATTGCTAGTATCGAGCAAGCTAATAGTGTGCAGAAACTCGAAAATGATAACCAAAGACTCAGAAACGAATACTACAAATCGGATGAGTTTTTAGAGTTGGCTGCACGCAGGCAGTTTGGTAAAGCGATGCCCGGAGAAACATTGTATTTGGTGCCCAAAAACGTTGCTTATTTGTATGCTCCAGAGAGTAAAATTGCCAATCAAACAGAGAAAAAGCCGCAGACACATAAGCCAGCATGGCAAAAGAATTTCGAATCCTGGATTAATTTCTATATGCACAGAACTAATGTCGTCGACTAGCGGATGCGCGACATCAGTCGTAAGTTTGCGAGATAGTGATCTGGGTTAATAGAGGGGTGCGTATTGAGATACTGCATGTGTTTGTCGACAAACGGCATGCTGTGATTCGGGTATGAAGCAGTGTTTACGCTGTAACTGGCCGTAGTATTGAATGTCGGGTCCGCTTCCATATTCTTTAGTGCGCTACGTACTTGCACGCCCTCTTCTGAATTATAAAAATCCTGCCGCTTTTTTGCAGTAGCCATTACGAGGCCTTGGGCTTTACTTGTTTTGGTTTTTTAACTTCTTTTCGCCCTTTGTCTTTCGACATTTTGTCCCCTTGCTTTGCTTGACTGTAATGTATTTCTTATGTCTAGTATACTCCCAGAGTACCTGTTTACCTAATTGCTACAGGGGCTAGCTATACTTCAAATCGCATATCGAGGTAAAAGAGATCGGGTTTTTGTAACTTTTCGATAATCGGAACCATTGTTGGTAGCAGCAACGGCTCATTTCGTAGTTCTGACTCATCTGCCCAGTAACTGTGGCCGGTCTCTGTCTGAACTGTTATGTCTCCAGCAAAGTCATCGGCACCAACGACCATAAAAGTGGTAAAACTATGTAGTGTATGGTCCCGGAAAAAGCGAGCATAGCCAAATCCTCGAGGTTCAAATGTTGCGTCAATACCAACTTTATCTTGGCATATTTTGTGCGCAGTAATGAGCGTATCTTCTTCAGCAATCGGTTCGAAATGCAAGAAGCCAACATGCCCGTACATCGGCTGTGCTTTACGACGACGCACTAGGAGTCTGTGCGTGCTATCCTGCACAACTACAAAGACGACAGCGTGTGCCTGAGATAACCATTCTTGTGGCGTGAGGTGAGAGTTTATACCCAGCATTTTACCCATGGCGGTGAGTTCGTATGTACCATTGTCGAGCTTTTGCAGATAACCTTCTTTGACTAATGTACGAAGGTGGTACGTGAATGCATTACTCTCTACGCCTTTTGGCCGCAGCTCAGCAAAAGCAAGTGATTGATGTAGTGATAATGATCGTATAATTTTGCGCTGGATGTTGTGGGTAAGCATAGGTCAATTATTT